>NZ_JBHVEE010000063.1:0-53745 GCF_042802415.1 Streptomyces sp. NPDC057486
CAACCTGTCCTCACACAACAGCCTGTCCACCCGGGCCTGGCTCGAGGACCACCCCCGCATCCGGCACGTCTTCATACCCGTCGGAGCATGCTGGCGTGTGGTGACGTGTGCCGCCCAGGAACCGGAGGAGACGCCCGGCGTTCCTACGGAGGACGCTGCCTGACGGCGCGTTCCCATGCGTTCCCATGCAGGGTCAAAAGGCCCCTCGAATTCGCCCGGGCTGCGCGGGGCCTTCACCGAGCACGCAGCCGTACTTGGTGCGCGGGTCGGGCACTTCGACGCGTTCACCGACTGCTGGAGGACTGGGGGCGCGTGTTGACCGAGGCTGCCCGGCGGGGCTGGGGCGTCGTAGGACTGAGTGAGTAACGCGGGGCCGCACACCCCGCGCGTGCTGATCCGTCCGGCCCGTCGAACTGTCACGAACGCCGTCGCGGAGCTTCGGTTCCTGCCCGGACGTCCCTGCCGCACGCGGTTCGGCGCAGCCTCTCCGTAGGGGAGCTGAACAGGAGGTGGGGCTCCATTCCGGCCGGGCGGTCGAAGCCGACCCCACTCAGGCGATGACAAGCAGCCCACGGTTCCCCCACGTCACCACGTGCACGCTCCGCCCCTTGGCGCCCTGACGTGGAGATGTCGGCGCCGATGGCCGCACGTCGCCTGCGGTGGTTGCGGATGGCCGTTCGCAGAGGCGGACATCTGTTCGTCGAAGTGCTACTGGTCGTAGCGCCGACGCGCGATATGGACGGTGATGTCGGCGACAATCTCGACCGTCTCGGGCAGGAGCTGTATGATACGGCCAAGTACCTGCTCTTGCTCCAAGGCCGGCAATACGAGATAGGCCGAGATGGTCGAGAGATGGCCGACATAGTCGCGAGCACTCATCGTCAAGCGCCGTTCCACCACTGACTGTTGAACACCGGTGAACCACTCAGAACGCTGGAGCTCTGTACCCGGCCACTGCATGTCATGCCCTTCCGGAGTCCCGTCCGGGGACGGAATCTCGTCGCTTTCCAAGAACGGTGCCCGTGCCGCGCGAACAGCTTCCGCCACAGCCGGGTCAGCCGGCCGGATCGGCCCGCCGCAAGACGCAAACACGCCCCCCGGCTCCAGCAGCTCGGCCATGCGCGACCATCGACCCTCCGGGTTCGTCCAATGCAGCGCTGCTGCCGCATAGACCAGCCCGTACCTCTCGCCCGGTCGCAGGTCCTCGAACGCGGCTTGCACCGTCCTGACGTTTGTGGGTACGTGCTTGCGCAGCTCGGCAAGCATGGCCCCGTCAGGTTCAGTCGCGGTGACCCTGACCCCCCGTTGGGCGAGCAGTCGGGTTGCTTTGCCTGTCCCGGCGCCAATCTCGAGGGCAGTCGGAATCGGGTGACCCGCATACGCCATCACCATGTCGAAAAGTTCCACGGGATACCCCGGCCGGAACCGTTCGTACGCTTCCGCCATCACTCCGAAGCTCAGTGCGCGTCCAGACATGGCGAGCATCCTGGCACGATCTGCGCCGTCAATGGTTGGTCATTTCGCGCGACCGGGTCGCCCGATCGCGGGGCAGCAAGAACCTGAAGCAGCAAACACGTGTCCGCCGCTACTCGTGATACGTCATGGCTGGACGTGCCGGCGTCCCACTCCTTTGCCACCGCCGGCCGGGGCATCCGGCCGCGACGCCCGGGCGGGTGAGATCCCCGTCGTCCCCACAGCCTCCACACGTCGACGGGGCTCGGGCCGGCCGACGGCGCGACTCCGCCTTCGACGCCGCGGCCCCCATGGCAGGGACGGCATGTGCCAACTCGCGTGGTCGGTGAAACGCCTCGGGACGCGGCCACGCCTCGACTTGATGGGCAAGTGAGTACTTGCCTATCCTGTGGTCGTGGTCGACGACCTTTTCAAAGCCTTGGCCGACCCCACTCGCCGCACCATTATCGACGAGCTTGCGGAGAGGTCGGGACAGACACTGTTCGAGATCTGCTCGCGGCTGAGCATGAAGCATCAGCTCGGTATCTCGCGCCAGGCGGTCTCCCAGCACCTCGCCGTGCTGGAGGGCGCCGGGCTCGTCGAGACCAGGCGGGAGGGCCGCTACAAGTTCCACGACCTGAACACAGCCCCGCTGCGGCAGATCACCGAGCGATGGCTCATGCCCGACACATCCGGACCGGAAGCGAGCACCCCATGAAGATCCATCTGACCAGCGTCTTCGTCGACGACCAGGCCAAGGCCCTGCGCTTCTACACCGAGACCCTTGGCTTCGTGAAGAAGCACGACGTCCCGGTGGGCGAGAAGGACCGGTGGCTGACCGTTGTCTCGCCCGACGAGCCGGGCGGTACCCAACTCCTCCTGGAGCCCGTCGGCCACCCGGTCGTCAAGACCTACCGCGACACGCTCGTCAAGGACGGCATCCCGCTCGCTCAGTTCGGTGTCGACGACGTGAACGCGGAGTACGAGCGCCTGCGCGGCCTCGGCGTGCGATTCACCCAGGAGCCTCTGGAGATGGGCGTCGTCACCACCGCCGTCTTCGACGACACCTGCGGCAATCTGATCCAGATCGCGACTCAGTCGCAGTAGGCGGTCGGCCGCGTGCGGGGCTCGGCCGCGCCGACGACTGGACCCGCGCCCCGGCCGGTGGCGTGCGCATGACTCCGGAGATCCTCGAAACCCTCTCGGCCGGCGCCCACGTCGTCATGCACTCGTCCAACGGCGGCAAGCCCGTCCAACGGTCTGCAGCTCGACTCACTGTGCAGGCGATACCGTGCTGGTGGCTTACCCCACCGGCACGGCGGCGGTGCCTCGTACCCGTGCCTGGGGCTGTCCTGCCCGGTCAGGACTCCTCGCCGTACGCGAGTTCGCTCGCCAGCAGCGCCGCGCCCACCACCCCCGCGCGGGAACCGAGTTGGGACATGACGATCGGTAGATTGCCCGTGGCGAGGGGGAGCGAGCGTTTGTACACGACGCTGCGGATCTCGGCGAGCAACGGATAGCCGAGCCCGGTCAGACCGCCGCCGATCACGATCATCGACGGGTTCATGAAGCTGACCAGGGTGGCGAGGACCTGTCCGACCCGGTGGCCGCCCGCCCGGATGAGATTGACGCATGTGTTGTCGCCGCCGTCCGCACACTCCGCGACATCCAGGGCGGTCAGCACTCCCCGTTCGGCCAGCCGTTCGGCCAGAGCGGGCGACTTGCCGGACTTCGCGGCCTCCGTGGCATCCCTGGCCAGCGCCACCCCGCCGAAGTATGCCTCCAGGCAGCCGGTGTTCCCGCACGAGCAGACGGGCCCGTCCCCCTCGGCCTCCACCTGGACGTGCCCGATGTCGCCGGCGCAGCCCTCCGCGCCCCGGTAGATACGGCCGTGGTGCTGCATGCCGGACCCGATACCGCTGCCGATCTTCACGAAGAGCAGGTGGTCGACGGTCCGCGCGACCCCGCTGTGCTGCTCACCGAGCGACATCACGTTGACGTCGTTGTCGACCACCACGGGGCAGCCGTGCGCGCGGGCGAGGGTGTCCCGCACGGGAAAACGGTTCCAGCCCACCATGATCGGTGGCGAGACCGGTACGCCCTCCCGGAAGCTGACCGGCCCCGGCAGACCGATGCCGATGGCGTCGAGCCGCGTGTAGTGCCCCTGGTCGGCCATCGCACGCAGGAGTTCGCTGACGCGCCCGAGGACGTCGACCGGTCCGGAGCGGATGTCGGCCGGCTCGGAGCAGGAGGCGACCGGCGCGAGCGCGCCGTCGGTGATCTCGATGTCGACGGAGCTGGCCCCCAGATCGACGGCGGCGAACCGCAGACCGGGGTCGAGCTGGACGAGAGTGGAGCGCCGTCCGCCGCGCGACGCGGCGGGGCCCGCCTCACGCACCCGTCCGGCGGCGACCATGCGGTCGAGTTCGCCGAGCAGCCGCGGGCGCGGAATCTCCAGCCGGTCCGCGAGCTGGGCGCGGGACAGCGGGCCGTTGTCACGCAGCAGACTCAACACGCGGTACTGGATGTTCACGGACTCACTTCCTCTGGACGCCTTCGGGGGCAGGGGCGCGGGCGGATTCCGGCAACTTTTTCACAGAACGTCGAAAGTTGCCGCCTCGTTGGCGGAGCCCGCTTGGGCAGGGACCACGCTGCCCGGAAACGGGCCCCTGACGGAGTCCGGCGGGACACGGAACTGCCCCGCCGGTGACAGCGGGGCAGCTCCGTCAGTCCCGGCGTCAGCCGGTGGTGCCTTCCTTCAGCGCCCGCGCGTCCCGTGCCAGGGCCGCGCCCGCCGCGCTGTCCGGCACCAGGGCGGTGTCGGAGGCATAGCCGGCGAACGTCTCCAACGCGGCCTTGGCCAGGCTGGTGCGGCCCGCCTTGGCATGCGCCTCGGCCAGGTCGAGCCGTACGGTCAGCCGCTTCTGGCCCTGCGCCGTGATCAGGCCGTCGGCCCGCAGCTGGGTGATCAGCGCGCGGATGTCCGCGTAGGAGGTACGGGTGGTGAACGTCACCGTCTTCGTGGTGGCGTTGCCGGCCTTGTCGCGGGCCTTGACCGTGAGGTCGTGGTTCCCCAGCGGCAGCCGCCACAGCTCCAGTGCTTGGCCGGAGGTGACGGCCTTGCCGTCCACCGTGGCTGTCACGGTCGCCCCGCCGGACACCGTGTCCTCCGCCGAGAGGACCGGCGTCGGGCGCTTGGAGTCGCCGTAGACGCCGTCGGCGTCGAGACCGGTGGCCGTCACCGTGGGACCGGTGCGGTCGATCCGTACGGTGAGCGAGCCGACCTCGGAGACGTTGCCGCCATTGTCGGTCGCCCGGTAGCGGACGGTCGTGGCCCCCTCCTTGGACAGCGTGACGGCCGCGTTGGCCGACTGCCATGTCGCCCCGTCGTCGACCGAGTACTGACGGCTGGACACCGTCCCGTTGTCGGTCGCCGAGACCGTGAGCGACACGTTGCTGGTGTACCAGCCGTTGTCACCGTTGGGTTGGGGCGGATTGAGGGTGGCGGTGACCTTGGGCGCGGTCTTGTCCGCGACGCCCGCGCCCTGGAAGGTCAGCGAGTCCAGCTCGACACCGCCGGAGCTGGTGACGAAGACCTCGCCGCTGCCCGAAGGCGCGTTGGAGAGCGCGGTGGTGACGGTCTGCCAACCCTCCCCGGCCGGGACCTTCACCGTGGCGAACGGCTCGGCGTCGGCCGATCCCCAGCGCAGCGCCAGTGTGCCGGCGCCGCTCGCACGGGTCTTCACCCCGGTGATCCCGGCGAACGACACCGGGTCGTACGCGATCCAGTCGCCCGCGTCGAACGAGGTCAGCTTGCGCTGACCGGACGCCGTGGTGTCGTCCGTGACCGTCACGCCCTCGGCCGAGTCGTAGTGCTCGGCCTGCATGACGGACGGGTTGAGCACCACCTGGGCGTCACCGGTGGCCGGCGGAACGCCGCCCGCGCCCTTGTCGGTGTAGGTGATCCCGAGGACGCCGAAGACGTTCTCGGTGTCCCCGTGCCCCGCGTCGGTCGGGGTCGCCACGCCGCCCGTGCAGCCGGTGCCGCTGTTGACCGGGTGACCGTGCTGGTTGTGCCCGAGACCGAAGGTCCAGGCGGCCTTGGCGCAGTCCGGCGTGGCGCCGTCCTCCGGGTCCTCGACAGCGATGTTGTACGGCACGGCGTCACCCCAGTTGAAGAACCCGCCGTTGGGCGGTGAGGTGATCCGTACCGTCGGCGCCGTGTTGCCCACGGTGATCTGACGGCTCGACAGACCGAACTTCCCCTGCGGGTCGGAGACCTTGAGCCGGGCCTGGAACTGCCCGTTCTCCGGGTACGTACGGCTGGCCGTCGGGCCGGTGGCGTCGAAGGTGCCGTCACCGTCGAGGTCCCACTGGTACGTCAGCTCGCCGTTCTCCGGGTCGCTGGACCCGGTCGCGCTGAACGAGACCTCCAGCGGGGCCTGACCGGACGTCTTGTCGACCTTGATCACGGCTGTGGGTGCCTTGTTGCCCTCGGCGTAGTCGATCCGGTACAGACCCGCGTCGGGGTTCTGACGGAAGAAGCCGTCGCCGTAGTCCAGGACGTAGAGCGCGCCGTCGGGGCCGAACTCCAGGTCCATCGGGTTGTCCCACTGCGGGATCCCGTTCTGCGAACGCTCGCTGTTGGGAAGCAGGTTCTCCAGCTTGCTCACCGGGCCGTTCGGCCCGTCGAGCGTGAGCGCTGCGACGTAGTCCTGGGAGAACTCCGCCATGAACGCCTTGCCGTCCCAGTACTCGGGGAACTTGCCCGGCGAGGGGTTGTCCGCGTCGTAGTGGTAGACCGGACCGCCCATCGGGGCCTGGCCGCCGGGGCCGCCGGGACCGCGGAAGGCGGTCAGCTCGGGCCACGGCTGGTCGCTGTCCTTGTCGCCGTACCAGAGCGTGGCCGGCGTGGACGCGGGAAGCTCGGTCAGACCGGTGTTCCAGCGGGAGTCGTTGACCGGCGCCGCGCAGTCGAAGGCGGGGCCGGGCGTGAGGGTGGCGAAGTCGAAGTCCCGGTAGGGCTTGCTGTTGTCACCCGTGCAGAACGGCCAGCCGCTGTTCATGGCCTTGGTGGTGGTCTGCCACTCGACGTATCCCATCGGCCCGCGGTTCGGGTCGGCGGTACCGGCGTCGGGGCCGTAGTCGCCCCACATCACCGCGTCGGTCTTGCGGTCCACCGCCAGTCGGAAGGGGTTGCGCAGACCCATCACGAAGATCTCGGGGCGGGTCTTGGCCGTTCCCGGCTCGAAGAGGTTCCCCTCCGGGATGGTGTAACTGCCGTCCTCCTGGACGTCGATCCGCAGGATCTTGCCCCGCAGGTCGTTGGTGTTGCCCGCGCCGCGGCGCTCGTCGAGGCCCGGGTTGTAGCCGGCCGCGTCGTTGATCGGGGTGTAGCCGTTGACGTTCGGGCCCGACGCCGGCGTGTTGCCGCCGGTCGAGAGGTAGAGGTTCCCCTTGCTGTCGAAGTCGACGTCACCGGCGACGTGGCAGCACTGCCCGCGGTTGGTGTCGACCCGGATGATCTCCTGCGCGGTGGAGAGGTCCAGCTTGTCGCCGGTCCACTTGAAGCGGGTCAGGGTGTCGTACCCTTCCCACTGCTTCCAGTACGAGTCGTTCTGCCCGGCGGGCAGTTGGAGCGGGGCGGAGCCGGCCGGGGTGTTCAGCGGCGGTGAGTAGTAGAGATAGACCCACTTGTTGGTGGCGAAGTCCGGGTCCAGGGTGACCGTCTGCAACCCCATCTCGGAGTTCTGGTACACATCGACATGGTTGACGACCTTCGTGACACCGGTGCCGGGGTCGGTGAGCCGTAGGTCGCCGTTGCGGGCGGTGTGCAGAACGCGGTTGTCGGGCAGGACGGCGAGGTCGATCGGCTCGCCGGTGTCCTTCGTCAGGGTGACTTTCTCGTAGTTCGACCAGTCCAGGGCGTGTTCGTGGTCCGGGTGCGCCTGGGCGGCGGGCGCGACGGCCACACCGCCCAGCGCGGGCAGTGCCACGAGCAGGGCCCCCGTGATCAGGCGTCTCAGGGTGCGGTGCACGGTGATGCGTCTCCTCGGTCGCTGACAGTAGGAAGCGGACGGGGGAGGCGCCCCCAGGTACACGGAGGCGCTCTCTTCTTTCGACGGGGGTCCTGCACGGTGCGTGAGCGGCCTCGAGTGCGATCGCGCAGCGCCTCGTGACGGGCGGTGGCCCGGCCATGGGGGAGAGACGTGGAAAGACCCTTGAGGTGAACGGCGTTCGTGTGAAAGCTGATCGGCTGCGGTGTTACCGCGACGACAGACATGTCTCGGTGGGCCGAGACATTAGGGCGCCGTGTGGGGGCTGTCCAGAGGTTCGGTACGAATCTCTGGAACTTTCTAATGATTCATCAAAAGATGTGCGACGACGGCGGAAAGGTCGATGGGCCACCCATTGGCCCACGGGGGAGTGCGCCAACGGCGCCTCTGCGCCGACGTGTTCGCGGTCGTGAAGGAAGCGGGCGGCCCCAACGGCGGACGTGGCGCGCCTCGGTGGCCGAGTCGAGCCGCGAGCGAGCGGTGCCGGTGAGGAGGTCCGACCGCTGCTCAGGGGGTTCGGGCTTCGTCGTGGGTGGGGGCCGGCGCGGGTCGCATCACAAGCTGCGGCACGGGCGGCAGTGCGGACGTCCACGCCACGTCGTACGCTTCGCGAGCCGCGAAATGCGGCGTCCGGCCCCGGTTGCGCCCAGCGCGCCGGATCCCACACCTGCTCGGCCGCCTCGCGGCCCAGCTCCGTCAGCGAGTGGCACACGTGCGGCGGGGGTCCGGCGTCGCAATGGGCGAAGCCGTCGCCGGCCGCGCCGATTCTCCGGTGTGGCGTACGTCACATGAATCGCTGGGAACTCCCTCGCCTCGCGAACCGACAACTGGACCGCATGGTTCTGGCCAAGGCGGCCGAGCAGTACACCGATCCTGGGGAGATCAGCCCATGTCCTTCGAACCAACGGTCCTCGACCCCGATGACGTACAGCAGGACGGCCGGGAGAGTGACGCGGCACAGCCCGCCGTGGCGCGGTCCGTGTGGGCGTCCTTGCGTCCGCTGGTGCTGCGTCTGCACTTCTGCGCGGGAGTGTTCGTCGCGCCGTTCCTGCTCGTCGCCGCCACCACAGGACTGCTGTACGCCGGCTCGTTCCAGGCCGAGAAGGTCGTCTACGCTGACGAGTTGCGTGTGCCCGTCGGAAACCGCGAGCTGCCGGTCTCGCAGCAAGTCGCCGCCGCCCGCAACGCGCATCCCGAAGGAGCGATCAGCGCGGTGCGGCCCTCACCGGAGGCCGGTGCGACGACGCGGGTGTTGTTGTCCGGGGTGCCGGGTGTGGACGGCGATCACACCCTGGCCGTCTTCGTGAATCCCTACAACGGCGAAATCCGTGGCGCGCTGGAGCAGTACGGCTCGACCGGTGCCCTGCCGCTGCGCACCTGGATCGACGAGCTCCACCGCGATCTGCACCTGGGGCAGCCCGGCCGTCTGTACAGCGAACTTGCCGCGAGCTGGCTGTGGGTGATCGCCGGCGGCGGCCTGGTGCTGTGGTTCTCGCGTCGACGCGCCCGGCGCAAGCTGCGGGGGACCACCGGGCGTCGCCGCACGCTCGCGCTGCACGGTTCGGTGGGCGTGTGGGCCGCCGTAGGGCTCATCTTCCTCTCCGCGACAGGGCTGACCTGGTCGACCTACGCGGGCGCGAGCGTCAGTGACCTGCGGGACGCGGTCGGACAGACGACCCCCACGGTGACGTCGAGCCTCACCTCCGGGGGCGAGTCGGCCGGGCACGGTGAGCACACAGGCCCTGGCGGGTCCGGGGCGGATCACGGCGTGCTGGACGGCGGCGCCGGAATCGACGCCGTGCTCAAGGCCGCCCGCGCCGAGGGCCTTTCGAACCCCGTGGAGATCGTCCCGCCTGCGGACGCCTCCTCCGCCTACGTGGTCAGCCAGATCCAGCGGAGCTGGCCGGAGAAACAGGACTCGGTGGCCGTCGATCCGGCCAGCGGCAAGGTCACCGATGTGCAGCGTTTCGCCGACTACCCGGTGCTGGCCAAGCTGACCCGCTGGGGCATCGACGCCCACACGGGGGTGTTGTTCGGACTGGTCAACCAGATCGCTCTGGCCGGCCTCGCTCTCTGCCTGATCCTGTTGATCGTGTGGGGCTACCGCATGTGGTGGCAGCGCGGGCGCGGTGCCGCTTTCGGGCGTCCTCTGCCGCGCGGGGCGTGGCAACACGTCCCGTCGTATGTGCTGGTTCCGCTGATGGTGCTGATCGCCGTGCTCGGCTACTTCGTGCCGCTCCTCGGCATTCCACTGGCCGCCTTCATGGCCGTGGACATCGTGCTCGGCGAGATCGCGTACCGGCGTCGTGGGCGCACCTACGCCTGAGCGGGCGGGTGCTGAACTCCGCCTCACCGATGCCCGTATTCGAGGCCGTCGAGTTGATCCGTCGCTCCTATGGGGGGCATCCGGGCACTACGAGTGCTTCGTGGGCTGTATGCAGCCTGCGCGCCGCCGTCTTCGCCGCGGTGTGCGTGTTGCTCGCTGCTGCGGCGCCACGGACGGGGGCCTCACGTTTCGCGTCCCCAACGAGGAGGAGAAGTGACGCGGGTCACATGATGTGTGTTGAGCTGTACACCTAGGCACTATCCGTATCGACCGGTGAAACCAGGGCGCCAGTGCAAGGATGAGGCCTGCCATGATTGCTGGGCGGTGTTGCCGAGCATTACGGGCTGCGATGTTCGCAGCCGTCTGTGTGCTGCTCACCTCCCTGGGGCATGTCCTGATGTCCGGCACCCACGTGCCGTGGTGGGCCGTGGTTCTGGGGGCCGCGGTGACCGGCGCAACCGCATGGCTCTTCACCGCCCGAGAGCAGGGACTTCTTCCCGTCCTGGGTGCCTCGATCGCGGCCCAAGCCGTCCTTCATTCTGCGTTCTCCCTCGCCCAGGCAACCGTGCAGCCCGCGCTCCCGAATGGCGCCTCGATTCTGCAGCGGTGGGCCGACCACCTCCTGTGTCGCAACCCGCCGTCGGAGCCACTTGCCCGAGCCGGACTCGTGAACATGGCACTGGGTCACGTTCTCCGCACACCGCCGACAGGCACGGTGCAAGCTCCTCCACTCTCGGAGTACATGAGCCACGACATGGCTGCCATGCACCCGATGAGTCACACGGCACTCCTCGGACACGGCAGCAGTGTCATGTCGCCGGGCGGCATGGTCGCCGCCCATCTGTTGGCAGCTTTGCTCGGCGCCCTGTGGCTCGCCCACGGCGAGCGGGCCGCCTTCCGCATCCTGCGTGCGGCCCCTGGGTGGCTCGTTGTACCCCTGCGGCTCCCGTTCGTGGTGCCCCGTCCACCGCATCGCCCACGTATGCGCACGGCCCGAGACAGTTCGGCGCGCACACCACGTGAGTTCCTGCTCGCACACGCGATCACTTCTCGGGGGCCGCCCTGCGGGATCGCTGTCCTCTGACGACAGCCGTATCCCCGCACCGTTGAAGGATGTCTCCTCGGCGTTCACCGGTCGCGGGCATCGGCCGTGCGCGCACGGCTGTACCTCCATCACCGGGCCCGGCGACTTCACGCGCGGCCCGGACCAGCATCCTGCGAAGGACACCAGGTGAGCCCTCCTGCCCTGCCCCGGTCGCGCGACGAAGCGATAACAGCCTGGGCGCTCGCCGCCCGTGGCGGCGACCCTGTCGCCATCGAGCGTTTCGTCCATGCCCTGCATCGAGATGTACGCCGCTACGTCGCCTGCCTCGGCGCCGATCCACAAGCGGTCGACGATTTGACCCAGGACACGTTCCTGCGAGCCCTCGGTAGCCTGCATCGCTTCGAAGGCCGGTCCTCAGCACGTACGTGGCTGTTGTCCATCGCCCGCCGGGCAGTGGTCGACAGCATCCGCTACAGCGCTTCACGGCCTCGCCTTTCGCGCACCGATGACTGGGAGCGCGCCGTCGAACGCGTTCAGCCACGGGGCCTGCCCGGCTTCGACGACGGGATCGCCTTGTCGGACCTGCTCGCAGGTCTTCCGCACGAGCGGCGTGAGGCCTTCGTCCTCACCCAACTCCTCGGTCTGTCCTATGCGGAGGCAGCTCTCGTCAGCGACTGTTCGGTGGGAACAGTACGTTCACGGGTCGCCCGTGCCCGGATCGCACTCATTGCGCGATTGGATGATGCCGAACGTCCCGTCCTCTCCGGGGCTCATTCCTGACATACCGGCACGTGATGGCCGCCGTTCCGGCTTCGTCACCTGTAATCATCGGCGGCCATCGGTGCGTCAGTCAGCGGTGGGGCTCTTTTCCTGTGCAGGGCCCGAGATGCGCCGGAGTGCCAATCCGTGGGCCGGCTCTCCGCACCGGGCACCGGGCCGATCAAGCTCGATCCCATCGGGATCGGGTTTGGATCAGGGGACCCGTCACTCAGCCGACGACGTCGCGAGGTGTCTTCCGCGGGATGCAGAAGAGCGCGAGGGTGGCGGCCGTCAGGTACGCGGCCGCGCCGATGGCCATGCTGGTCCGCAGCCCGGTGGTGAAACTGGCTGCGGCGGCCAGCAGCGAGCCCCCCAGCGCGACCCCCGCGGCGCTGCCGATCTGGCGGGTGGTGTTGAACAGGGCTGAGGCGGTGCCGGAGTACGCGTCCGGGGCGGCTGACATCACGGTGGCGGTTGATCCGGTGAGGGCGAAGGATGTGCCGAAGCCCGCAGCCATCATCGGCACCACGAGAAGGAGGTAGTCCGGGTTCGGTCCGGCGGCGGCCCAGCCGGCCAGACCTGCCGCTCCCAGAACCATGCCCGAGACCACAAGCGGTCGGTGTCCGGTGCGGCGTGCCAGTCGCCCGGACAGGACGGAGGCGAACATGGTCATCGCCACCGCCGGGAAGAGGGCGACGCCGGTGCGCAGTGCGCTCAGGCCGCGCTGGTGCTGGAAGTACAGGCTGGCGGTGAAGATCATGCCGTAGAAGGCGAAGTTGAACAGCAGGCCGACGGCCGCTCCACCGCTCATCGGGCGTGAGCGCAGCAGTCGCAAGGGCAGTACAGGATTGCGGGCCAGGCGCTCGCGAAGGACGAACGCGACGGCTGCAAGCAGGCACAGGCCGGCGCCGGTGAGGATCAGAGGGTCCGCCCAGCCACGCCGTCCGGCTTCGTTGAGGACGGCGATCAGCAGGGCGACCGTCGCGATCAGCGCGCACTGGGCAGGCCAGTCCACGGCGCGGTCCGTGCGACGGGCCGACGCCGGTACGTGGCGCAGCGTCAGCAACAGGCAGGCGCATCCGACGGGCAGGTTGATGAAGAACACCCAGCGCCAGCCCACGGTGGTGACTAGGAGGCCACCCAGGAGGGGTCCGGCGGAGGCGGCGACGCCCGCCATGGAGCCCCATAGGCCGAAGGCCCGGGAGCGCTCGGCGGGTGAGGGGTAGACCTGCTGAAGAAGGGCGAGGGAGCCGGGCACGATCAGTGCCGCGCCGAGCCCTTCCGCCATCCGGGCGGCAACCAGGGTCCCGGTGCTCTGTGCCAGCCCGCAGCCGGCCGAGGCGGCGGTGAACACCACCACCCCGGTACAGAAGATCCGGCGGTTGCCGAGCCGGTCCCCCAGCGCGCCGCCGGTGAGCAGCAGGCCGGCGAAGATCAGGGTGTAGCCGTCCGTGATCCATTGGATCCCGGTGAGCGAGGCCGACAGTTCGCGTCCCACCACCGGAACGGCGACATTGATGACGGTCACGTCCAGGATGACCATGAAGTAGCCCGCGCAGACCGCGAGAAGCGGTGCCAGGAGCCGACCCGAAGTTGTAAGCCCATCCGGTCGATCGGCCTGGGGACTACCGGCATGTGCCATGACGACACGATATGCCCGGGATGATCGCTTCCCGTGACACGAGCAGTCCAGCAGCGTGCCGAACTGTCACGCCGAACCGCGTCGTCACGAGCGGCCTGCTGACGACGTTGTTGCCGGTCTCCGAGTGATCACGATGTGGCCGTCATCGGCTGTGGGTCGAGTAGGCGCAGACCGGACAGTGGCCGGGGGCCTGTGCGCACAGCCCGCTGCCGCTCCGGCGTCGTGGGTGCTCCGGGCGGTGAATGCGGCCCGGAACACCCACCACCGCACCGTGGTCGGATACCGAAGTACGAGTCCCTCCCGTGCCGCGAGGCAAGCGAGGCGCACATCACATCCGTTCATGTCACATCGTGGTGAGCCGTTCCGTCATAGCTGTGTCACCACTGACAACGGCAGAGGGTCTCCCGGCCCACGATCTCAGCAGCGACGACCGCCTGAATGTTCAAGCCGCCCCGAGGAGGAGCCACATGTCAACAGCTCAGGAAACAAGCAGCAGCACGACGCTCAGCCGCTTGCATGACGCCCTGAACACCGGCGATGCAGAGGTCATCTCGAAGACCGTCGACGAGGTCGTCGCGCCGGACGTGTTGTTCCACGCGCCAGTACCGACTGGTGCGACGGGGGCGCAGGCACTCAAGCACGTGTGGGCGGTGCTCCTTCGCGCGTTCCCCGACCTTCACGTTGCGGTCGAGGATGTGATTGCCAAGGGGGACAAGGTCGTCTGCAGGAACACGGTTACCGGGACCCACCTGGGCGAGTACAGGGATCTCCCGCCGACCGGCAAGTCCGTCAGGTACAACGAGATCTTCATTTTCCGCTTCGCCGGCGGTCGGATCGCTGAGATCTGGGGGGTCGTCGACGTCTTCTCGCAGCTGCGACAGCTGGGCGTGATTCCCGGAGGCTCGTCGTGACCACAGCGACGGAGAGCCTGGTGATGGCCGTCGGAAGAGCAAGGATCACCTGTCCACGGGCGACTGCGTGCCCGCACCGGAGCAGTTCCTGGGCAGCTCCGCCGGGCTCTCCCCAGCGACCGTTGTCCGCTTGACCGCACAGTGGCGGGCCGGCCGCGCTGCCTTCCAGGACCGCGATCCGTCCGTCACGGACTTCATTCCGCCTGCGCCGAACGTCCTCCACGTCGCGGAGTGCAGAGCGGCCGGTTGTCAGTAGGCGAGTCTGATGGTCACGTCGATCGTGCCGGCGTGGGGGACCTTCAGGATGTGCATCCTCCGGGTTTCGCCCAGGTATGTGACCGAGGCCGCCGCGATGGTGGCAGCGTGGGGCTCGCCCCAGCGGATGTGTACGACGCCGGGGCCGCGGTGCAGGTCGATGCCGGTTGCGGTGGCGGAGGCCGAGCCGCCCCACGGCACGGTGGTGCCATTGGAGAAGACCACCCGGTCGGACTCCTTGAGGATCAGCGGCATCGTCTCCGTCGCGGATGAGGTGGCCCGCACCGAGCGCTCCACCAGGCCGTTGCCGACCTTCACGTCGGTGACGACGGATCCGCTGGGGGTGGAGAAGCGGAAGGCGTAGGGCTTGCCGCCGAAGAACTGGCCGGCCTGCGGGCCGTTGGAGTCCGGGGCCTGGCCGGGCAGCACGGTGGACCACAGGCCGTAGTTGTTGTCGTTCAGGGATTGGATGAGCGTGCCTGCTACCGGGTGCCAGAGGAACGTCAGGCCGGTGCGTGCGAACGTGGTCGGTCTGGTGCCGAGGTAGGCGCCCAGGTAGACGTTGGGGCGGCGGATGTAGAGGAAGTCCTGGCCGCGGTCGGTGCGGTGCTCGGTGAAGTTCTTCGAGGCCATGTAGGGCACGGCCGCGATGGCTGCGTTCTTCGCCTGCCTGGTGGGGTAGTGCTCGCCGTAGATCGCGTGGCTGAGGATCCGCGGGGAGGTGTCCTGCTTGACCAGGCCGGGCACCGGCGAGGTGTCCGCGGCCCAGGCGCCGCGGGCGGCGGCGAGGTCCTCGCGTGCGGACATGAACGCTCCCAGTGCCGGCACCGCGGGGACGAACTGGGCGTTGAGAGCGGTGCGTTCCGGGTCGGGGCGGGTGTTGGCGTAGGCGAGGGTGCTGGTTCGGGTGGACGGCGCGATGTTGCTGAACCAGCCGGAGCCGTCGGGTTCGCGCAGCAGGTTGTAGCCGAGCCAGTCCGTGTACTTCTCGGCCATCGTCACGAGGCGGCTGTCGTTCGACTGGCGCCATGCGTCCGCCATCTCCGGCAGCATCACCTCGAAGTTGTAGTTCATGTCCGTGCCGCCCTTCTCGTAGAAGAAGCCGGCCGGGCTCTGCCCGTTCTCTGCCAGGCGGGCGAAGGCGCTGTTCAGCTGCGCGCTCAGGCCCGCGTCGGGGTTGGTTCTGAGCGCCAGGGCCGATCCCGCGAGGCCCGCGGTGACCTGGTTCGCGAAGGTGATGGGGGTCTCCCACACGCCACCGTTGGACGGGTCGAGAAGCCAGGTCATCGCGGAGTGCAGCGCCTGGGCGATCTGAGTGCGTCGGGCCGGCAGCAGGTTCGCGTCCTTCAGCAGGACGTGGGTCTTGCTGAGGTATCCGAGCGCGAAGCCGGTGGCGGGCAGGGAGCGCTCGCCGGCGCTGTACTCCGACCACGAGCCGTCGGAGTGCTGGAGGCTCAGGTAGTGGCCGAGCGCTGCGTCCAGGCCCGCCAGTAGCGCCGCGTCGCCCGCATACGGGTTCCAGGAGCGGGGCTTGGTGAGGAACCAGGCCAGCGTGTACACGTGCTCCTGCACCCGAGCGTTGTACGGCGCCGACGGCGTGCGCCACCATCCGCCGCCCATGAAACCGAAGGTCGACGAGTCGTTGCCCTCGATGTCGTTGACCATCCGGGCGAGGCTCACCAGGTAGGGGGCGAAGCGTTGTTCCTCGGCGGCGAAGGCGCGCCGGGGCGGTGTGCCCGCGGGCAGGGGGGCGAGATCCGGGAGGCTGCCCGCGGCCAGGGCACCGGGCGCGGGCAGGGCGGCTGCGAGGCCCGCGGCCCCGGCGGCCGTCAGCAGGGTGCGGCGCGACAGGGAGGTTCCGTACTTCACAAGGCGGCTCCTGGGCGGTGAATGAAGCGGTGAGTGCACGAGCGGTGATGGAAGGCGGCGATGACCGCCGACGGTGCGTGACCGTTCGGTTGATCGGACACAGTCGCCTCATCCGGAGCCGCCGTCAAGGTGCTAATGCGAATTACTTCAGGCATTTGGTGTTGTGGTCGAACCTCTTGACGGACTTGCGGCACGCGCTCTACGGTCCGTTCACCTGACAAGCAATGCGTATTAGCACCATCGATAAGGGGCGATCACTCATGGGCCAGGCTCCAGGAAGGCTCACTCAACGTGACATCGCCCGGCTTGCGGGCGTCAGCCAGACCACGGTCTCGCTGGTGCTCAACAACCGTGGGGACGCCGGTGCGCGGATCGCCCCCGAGACACGGGACCGGGTGCTGCAGGTGATCCGGGAGACCGGGTACGCGGCGGATCCGCTGGCCCGCCGGATGCTCAAGCAACTCAACCAGATCCTGGGCGTGTTCACCTACGAACCGGTCTTCCCCAGCACCAGCGCCGACTTCTACCACCCGTTCCTGCGGGGCATCGAGGAGAGCGCCGAGCGCAGCGGCTGCGATCTGCTGCTGTTCACCTCGGCACCGGTGCGCGACGGGCAGCGGCGGATCTTCCACGAGAACAACCGGCTGCGGGTCGCGGACGGTTGTGTCCTGCTGGGACGTGAGATCCCGACGGCCGAGCTCAGCCGGCTGGTGGCGGAAGGCTATCCATTCGTCTGCGTGGGCCGCCGAGACGACGCCCACGGCCGGCCGGTGCCGTACGTGGGCGCCGACTATGTGAACGCGACCGTGCAGCTCGTCGACCGGGCCCGTGCCTGCGGCCATCGGCGCTTCGCCTTCGTGGGACCCGGCACGGGGGCGGAGTCCTCCGCGGACCGGCTCGCGGGTTTCCGCCGGGCGGTCGGAACCGAGGCGCCGTTCCTCTCAGTCGAGACGCCGGACCCGGCCGAGCGGCTGGCCCGGCTGCTGGAGGCGGGTGTCACCGCCGTGTTCGTGGAGGTGGAGGCCGAGGCGGTGGCCCTGGCGGCGGCCGCGGCGGCACACGGCCTGTCGGTACCGCGCGACCTGTCGATGGTCACCCTGGGCGACCCGACCATCCCGGTCGAATCGTCCCTGGACTTCACGGGATTCCACATCCCCCGGCCGCAGATGGGGCAGCAGGCGGTGGAGTTGCTGGTCGACGTGTTGCACGGACAGACGTCCGTCACCCAGCGGCTGCTCGATTGCGAGCTGACGCACGGGGAGACCCTCGGCCCGCCGGCGTCCTGACGCCCCGGCGGGCCGGAGAGCACGGGCGGAGGGTCGCTCCGTTCCGAAACATCCCTGACAACCGAACGCCCCTTTGAGCAAGGAGACCCATGCACGCGGACGTTCTCGTGGTCGGTGGCGGCACCGGCGGTGTCGCGGCAGCGCTCGGCGCGCTGCGCGCCGGCCGAAGTGTGATCCTCACGGAGGAGTACGACTGGCTGGGCGGTCAGCTCACCAGCCAGGCCGTGCCGCCGGACGAGCACACCTGGATCGAGCAGTTCGGCGCCACCGCCTCCTACCGGGCGCTGCGCGACGGCATCCGCGACTACTACCGGCGTCACTACCCTCTGACGGCCCGGGCCCGCGCCCGCCGTGACCTCAACCCCGGCGCGGGCTGGGTGAGCCGCTTGTGTCACGAACCGCGAGTGGGCGTCGCCGTGATCGACGCGATGCTCGCCCCGTACCGCGGCAGCGGCCGGCTCACCGTCCTGCAGCCCTACCGTCCCGTGGCGGCAGCCACCGACGGCGACCGGGTGGCCGCCGTGACCCTCGCTCACCGTGACAGCGGCGAGCAGATCACCGCCACCGCCGCCTATGTGCTGGACGCCACCGAGACCGGTGAGCTGCTGCCGATGACCGGCACCGAGTACGTCACCGGCTTCGAGGCGCAGAGCGAAACCGGCGAGCCCTCCGCCCCGGAAGTCGCCCAGCCGCTGAACATGCAGGCCGTCTCCTACTGTTTCGCCCTCGACCACGTCGACGGCGACCACACCATCGACCGCCCCGCCTCCTACGACTTCTGGCGCTCCTACCGGCCGTCCTTCTGGGGCGCCCCGCTGCTGTCCTGGTCCGCCCCTCACCCGCGCACCCTTGAAGTCGTCGAACGCGGCTTCACCCCCAACCCCGGCGACGACCCCGCCGAGGTCGTCGCCGACCAGCGGGTCAGCGGGGGCGACATGAATCTGTGGACCTTCCGCCGCATCGCGGCCCGCGACAACTTCGTCCCCGGCGCGTACGCCAGCGACATCACCCTGGTCAACTGGCCGATGATCGACTACTGGGAGGGACCGGTCATCGACGTCCCCGACGCGGAGGCGCATCTGGCCGCCGCGAAGGAGCTTTCGTACTCCCTGCTGTACTGGATGCAGACCGAGGCCCCCCGCGCAGACGGCGGCACAGGCTTCCCCGGGCTGCGGCTGCGCGGCGACATCACCGGCGGCGCGGACGGCCTCGCCCAGGCGCCCTACATCCGTGAGTCCCGCCGTATCCGCGCCGAGTACACCGTCGTCGAGCAGGATCTCTCCCTCGATGCGCGCGGCGGCAAGGGTGCGGTGAACTACCGCGACTCGGTCGGCATCGGCATGTACCGCCTCGACCTGCACCCCTCCACGGGCGGCGACACCTACATCGACGTCCCCTCCAGCCCGTTCGAGATACCGCTCGGCGCGCTGATACCGACCCGGATGGAGAACCTGCTGCCCGCCGGCAAGAACCTCGGCACCACCCACATCACCAACGGCTGCTACCGCCTGCACCCCGTCGAGTGGAACACCGGCGAGGTCGCCGGGCTGCTCGCGGCCCATTGCGTCGAACACAAGCTCACCCCCCGCGGCGTACGCAACACCCCTGCCCGGCTCGAGACCTTCCAGCACCTGCTCCGCGCCCACGGCGTCGAGCTGCGCTGGCCCGACATCAGTGGCTACTGACCAGGAGAGACACCCGTATGAACTCCCACCGACAGCAGCGCACGACCAAGCTCGCCGCCCTGGCCGCCACCGGAGTCCTCGCCCTGACCGCCTGCGGAAGCGGCGGCGACAGCGGTGGCTCCGAGGACGGGCCCGTGAGCCTGCGTATGACGGTCTGGTCCGGCGCCCCGGAGCATCTGAAGCTGCTCAACGGCATCGCCGACGCGTACCGCACGTCCCATCCCGAGGTGAAGTCGATCAAGTTCGATGTCCTCCCGGTCGAGAACTACACCGAGACCCTCACCACCCAGATGGCCGGCGGCAAGGCGCCGGACCTGGCGTGGATATTCGAGAACTCCTCCCTCGACTTCGTCTCCTCCGGCGCCCTGAAGGAGGTCGAGGACGACCCCGACGTGCTGCCCGCCGCCAAGAAGATCTGGCAGCAGGACGGCAAGCTCTACGCCTACCCCTTCTCCACCTCGCCCTTCGGCGTCTTCGTCAATCTCGACATGCTGAAGAAGGCCGGCCGGCCGAGCCCCGCCGAGCTGATCAAACAGGGCAAGTGGAACTGGGACGAGGTCACCAGGACGGGCGCCGCGGTCCATGCCAGGACAGGCAAGACCGGCATGGTCATCCGTGACTTCGACTACAAGGCCTGGGACAACCTCGCCACCTACTGGGACGGCTGGGGCGCCGAGGCCTGGTCCGCCGACGGCAAGACCTGCGGCTTCGACAAGCCGGAGATGGTCGAGGCGATGACCAGCCTGCACAAGGCGATCTTCGACGAGGAGGCGATGCTCGCCCCCGGCACCGCCGCTGACTTCTTTGCAGGCGAGGCCGCCATGACCGTCACCCAGATGAGCCGCGCCTCCCTTCTCACGGACAAGTTCACGTGGGACTTCGTCCCGCTGCCCGAAGGGCCCAAGGGCAAGTACGCCGTGATCGGCCAGGCCGGGATCGCGGTGCTCGCCAGGAGCGCGCACGCCGCCGCTGCCGCCGACTTCCAGGCGTTCATGACCAACAAGGAGAACTCTGCGAAGCTCGGCGCCTATTTCCCGCAGGCCCGCACCTCCCAGCTGAACGCCGCCACGCTCGCCAAGAGCAACGCCAAGCTCAGCGAGGAGCAACTGTCCGGCGTCGTCATCGACGGAATCAAGAACGGCAAGGTCAAGCCCGTCCACATCGGCCAGGCCGAGATCTACTCGGCCGTACGCTCCGGCCTCGACGCGCTGTGGAAGCCGCAAGCCGACGTGCAGAAGGTCCTGACGGGGGTCTGCAGCTCCATCAAGCCGCAGCTGGAGCAGTGACGGCGTCATGAAGTCCCTCGAACGCTCCCGTAGCACGGCCGCCGGTCCGCCGGGCGACGGCACCCGCGCCGGGAAGCCTTTCTGGACCTCCCGGCGCCGGGACCAGCTGGCCGGCTACCTGTTCATCGCCCCGCAGCTGGTCGGCACCGTCGTCTTCGTGCTGATCCCGCTGGTCCTGGTCGTCCGGTACAGCTTCCACGAGTGGAACGTGCTGGCCGGCACCTTCCACTCGGTGGGAACGGACAACTACCGGAAGCTGTTCGACGATCCGAAGCTGCCGGGCGTGCTGCGGGCCACCGCCTACTTCTCCGTCGGCCTGGTGGTCCTCAACCTCTCCCTCGCGCTGGCGCTGGCAGTGCTGCTCAACCAGAAGCTGCGGGGCAGCGTCGTCTTCCGCACCCTGTTCTTCTCACCGGTCGTCGTCTCGCTCGTCGCCTGGACCATCGTGTGGGGCTTCCTGCTCCAGAAGAACGGCGGCATCAACGCCGGCCTGGACCTGATCGGCGTCAAAGGGCCCAACTGGTTGCGCAGCGAGGGAACTTCGATGTTGTCGGCCATCGTCGTGCAGTGCTTCAAGAACGTCGGCCTGAACATGGTGCTCTTCCTGGCCGCCCTGCAGGGAGTGCCTCGCGAGCTGTACGAGGCGGCAACCGTGGACGGCGCAGGGCGATGGCGGCAGTTCTCGCGCATCACGGTGCCGTTGATCAGCCCCACCATCCTGCTCACCTCGATCATCACGGTCGTCGGCTCACTTCAGGTCTTCGCGCAGATCGCTGTCCTCACCCAGGGCGGCCCGTCCGGCTCCACCACCGTGCTCGTCTACTACTTGTACCAACAGGCCTTCAACTTCCACCACTTCGGCTACGGGGCGACACTCTCGGTCCTGCTGTTCGTGATCGTGCTCGTGCTGACCGTCATCCAGTGGCAGATGCGCAAGAAGTGGGTGTTCCATGAGTCGTAAGCTGTCCACTCGTGCCAAGCTGCTGCTCTACGGCGTCCTGATCGTGCTGTGCGTGCCGTTCGTCTTCCCCACCTGGTGGATGGCGACGTCCTCGCTGAAGCCGGCCGGTGACATCTTCGCCTTCCCCCCGAAGCTGTTCCCCGACGATCCGGAACTCGACGCCTACCGCAAGGTCTTCGAACTCCAGCCGTTCGGCCAGCAGTACTTCAACAGCATGTACATCGCGATCGTGGTGACCCTGGGCACGCTCGCGATCTCGTCGCTGGCCGGATACGCCTTCGCCCGCATCCGCTTCCCCGGGCAGAACGCCCTGTTCCTCGTGGTCCTCACCGGTCTGCTGATCCCCAGCGAGGTCACCATCGTCCCGCTGTTCCAGATGTTCCACGACTGGGGGATGATCGACACCCACTGGCCGCTGATCCTGGTGCCGGTCCTCGGCGCACCGAGTGTGCTGGCGACGTTCATCATGCGGCAGTTCTTCATCGCGCTGCCCCACGAACTGGAGGAGGCCGCGCGGATGGACGGCCTGGGCCGCTTCGCCATCTACTGGCGGATCGCCCTGCCACTGGCCCGCCCAGCCCTGTCGGCGGTCGCCATCTTCACCTTCCTGCACAGCTGGAACCTCTACCTGGAGCCGATCGTCTACCTCTCCACCCCGGACATGTTCACCCTGCCGCAGGCCCTCACCCAGTACGTCGACGCCTACGGAGGACCCATGTGGAACGTCCAACTGGCCGCAGCCTCCCTCACCGCACTGCCGGTACTCGTGGTGTTCGTCTTCGCCCAGCGCCAGTTCGTGGAGGGACTCGCGCATACGGGCCTGAAGTGACACGGGTTGGGGGTGTCGTCCGGGGCGGCACTCGAGGTCCTGAGGGAGCGGATCGACGGCGGCCGGCTTGAGACGTGGCTTGCCGGTTCGTCGGGCCGGTCGTTGGCCTGCGTGACGAATGCCGAACGGGCGTTGGTGATGCTGCTCGATATTTTGTGGAGCCTGCGTTCTTGGCGCCGGACCTGCCGCTGCTGCCGACCTCGATCCGTGCTTCGGTCACAGGCTCGCGAGCAGATTGTCGAGGGGAGCAGGTACCCGCTCGGAGTCGAGGGCCTCGACCAGGAGGCGACCGTAGCGGATCTTGCGGCCCTTCTTCGTGCCGAGGAAGCGCCGCATCTGTTGGTGCGGGGGCCGGCCCTGCTGTGCGGGTTGGCGCACGAACGTCTGCCAGGCTTGGAGTTCGCCCTCAGCCCGGACGATCTCCTCAACCCGTGCCACGCCCAGCGCGCGGATGAGTTCGTCCTCCAGGTCCGTCACACACACGAAGAACCCTTGGCGCGGCGCGCGGGCCCGCTCAAGACCGCGGTCGTAGAAGCGCTGCTCGCCCTCATCGCACAGTCCGGTGAGCCGCAGACCCAACCCCGGCGGCCCGAGGAGGCCGGCGTAGCGGCCGATGCTCATCGCTCCGCCCATGGGCATGACGCACACCCCCTCGGCGGGCAGGTCCCGGCCACTGCGCGCGGCCAGCGTCTCGACGGCCGCGAGGTCGCTCGGTCCTTCCAGCAGCACCACGGTCCGCACGCGCAGTCGTACGGCCAGTTCACTCGCCGGCCCGCCGGGGCCGCCCGCCGCCCAGCCGGTGACCGCGTCCCGGAACGCTCGTATGTCAGCCATGGGGCGATTCTGCACCGGCACGGGCGGGCGCGGCACGGAGTTTTCGTCGGCCGTGCTCCGGGGGGGCTTCAAGCGGGGGGAAGAGCGAAACCTCCAGCCCCGGCTCCTGCAGTGCTCCTGAGGGATCCGGGGGAGCGTGCCCTTACGGAGCATGCCGAAGATCGCCGCCCCAGCAAATGGATCACCTGGATGCCGAGCAACGAAAAGCCGCATCCTGGATCTTGAAGGGCGCGGAGGCGGTGTCGTGGACGGCCGGCAACTTCGCACTTCTGACGGTGTGTGCGACCGCTGCTAGCCTGCGCCCATGATCAAGGGGAGATCGCCCGGCCGAATAGCTCACATAGCGGGGGCAACAGGTCAGAGCGTGTATTGATCCTGGCCAGCTTCGTGAACCGGGTCGGCAATGGGCTCTTCAACACGGCGTCGGCGCTCTACTTCACGTTGGTCGTGGATCCTCAGCTGTCCGATGACGGCCCTGACCGCGCACGCTCCCATGTGGGCGGCCGCCGGCCTCGTGGTCGCAGCGATCTTCGTCCACAGCCTCGGGGAGATATGGGAGTCCTCCGCAGGCTTCGCCCTTGGCTTCGGCCTGGCACCGGACCATGCCCAAGGCCAGTACCAAGGGCTTCTCGGGCTCGGCTTCAGCGCAGGCCAGGCGCTCGCCCCCGCCATCCTCACCACCGTCGTGCTCGGACTGGGCACGGCCGGCTGGCTGCTCCTCGGCGCGTTCTTCGCCGCTGTGGGCGCCGTCGGTCCAGCGCTTGAACGCTGGGGCACGCGAACCCGATCTCGACAAGGACCTGCAGTGGCGGGACCCGGCGGAGAGCCGGATGAGGCGCACGCATAGCCGCACCCCGGGTTATGGCGAACGCGTTCCTCTGCGGCCCGCCCGACTGCCCGATCCTCACGGCATCACGCCCCCATGTCCGCCGAACGGCTGGGCGCTCGGGCGAGCCGTGGTGCGGTGACCGGCCATGTCTGCCCCGCGAGGAGCGTCGTCCGGTGCGTGCGATCGCACGGCGGCCGGACGTCCTTGGATGAGGTCTGCCCCGCTCGAACGAATTTGAGAGCGTGGGGAAGGGGCGGAGGAGGGCGTGCCGGGCGGCGCGACGGGGCAAAGCTGGCCGGGAGGGGCACTGGAACTGCGGGTGGTCCACCCCCGTCTGCCCGCCGCTGTTGGGTGACGGGTGGCCGGTGGGTCTCTTCGGATGGCACTGCGGGCGGGACTGTCCGTTCGACGTGCGGAGTCAGACCGCAACGAAGCAGGACGCGGGCGGGCGCTGCTACTGCGACGGGCCGCTTCACGAGGCGACCGCTGCCGCCTGTGCGGCTGGGCCTGCTCATTCGTCCCATTGGTCAAGGAGGAGGTCGGCCAGGTCGGTGCCGGGTTCTGCGGATCCGTCGTGCAAGGCCTGCTCCGCCCAGATGATCTTGCCGTGGGCGGTGTACCGGGTGCCCCAGCGCCGAGCGAACTGGGCGATCAGGAACAGCCCCCGGCCGCCCTCGTCGGTGGCCGCCGCTCGACGCAGATGCGGCGAGGTGCTGGAGTCGTCGGCGACCTCGCAGATCAGATTGCTGCTGTCGTACAGCAGGCGCAGGCGTATGGGCTGGATGCCGTACCGGATGGCGTTGGTGACCAGCTCGCTGACGATCAGTTCGGCGGTGAAGGTCAGCTGGTCCAGGCCCCAGGTCTCCAGCCGATGGGTGACGCCGGCGCGGACGCGGGAGACGGCCTTCGGATCGGAGGGTATGTCCCAGTCGGCGACTTGGTCGGGGTTCAGCAGCCGGGTGCGGGCGATGAGCAGGACGACGTCGTCGCGGGGGCGTTCGGGCAGTAGGGCGTCGATGACTGCCTGGCAGGTCTGGTCCGGGGTGCGGTCGCGGTGGGACAGGGCGTCCCGCAGGAGGCCCAGGCTCGTGTCGAGATCGCGGTTGTGGTCCTCGAGCAGCCCGTCGGTGAACAGGGCCAGCCGGCTGCCCTCGGGCAGCCGTAGTGCGGCGGTTTCGAACGGGAGAGTGCCACCGAGGCCGAGGGGCGGCGAGACGGGGGTGTCGGGGAAGGCGACAGTGCCGTTGGGCTGGACCACGGCAGGACCGAAGTGGCCGGCGCGTGCGAGGGTGCATACACCCGAGACCGGGTCGTAGATCGCGTACAGGCAGGTGGCGCCGGTGATCTGCTGTCCCTCCTCCTCGGCGGCCTCGTCGGCGTCGATTCGGGCGACCAGCTCATCCAGGTGGGCCAGCAGCTCGTCAGGGGCCATGTCCAGGGCGGAGAAGTTGTGCACGGCGGTGCGCAGGCGGCCCATGGTGGCCACCGCGTGCACCCCGTGACCTACGACGTCGCCGACGACGAGGGCCACCCGGGCGCCGGGCAGCGGGATGACGTCGAACCAATCCCCGCCCACCCCCGCCTGCGCGGGCAGATAGCAGTGGGAGACTTCCAGCGCGCTCACGTCCGGCAGCCCCCGCGGCAGCAGGCTGCGCTGCAGGGCGACGGCCATGGTGCGCTCGTGGGTGTAGCGACGGGCGTTGTCGATGGCCACCGCCGCCCGGGCGGCCAGCTCCTCGGCAAAGGACCGATCGTCCTCCCCGAAGGCCTTGGGGGTCTCGGCGCGCCAGAAGTCGGCCAGCCCCAGCACCACGCCGCGGGCCCGCAGCGGCACGCTGATCAGCGAGTGGACGCCGTAGTCCAGGATCTGCCGGGCCCGCTCGGGATGCCGTGCCTGCCAGCTGTACGCCGTGCGCAGGTCGACCTCGAGGACCGCCTGGCCGCTCGCCACGTCCGACACCGCCGGAGCGACGAGCGCGAGTGTGATGAGCTCACCCACCGGGCGGAACGGCGAGTCCTGCCGGACGCCGCTGACGGCCGCGCGCCGCATTGCGGTGCTCCCCTCGGGGGGTTCCTCGCCCCGCAGAACCGGCTCCAGCAGCTCGACGGTGACGACGTCGGCGAAGCGCGGGACCGCCACCTCGGCGAGCTCCTGGGCGGTGCGCGCCACATCCAGTGTGGTGCCTATCCGCACTCCCGCGTCGTAGAGCAGTTTCAAACGCTCCCGGGCCGCCTCCGCCCGGCCTGCAAGCGCCCGCAGCTCGGTGGTGTCCCGCAGCGTCACCGCGCTCCCGGCAACCCCTCCGTAGGGGGCGGTCGGCCGCACATTCACCGCCAGCAGACGGTCGCCCGCCAGATGCACCTCATCGGTCGCCCCGCGCCCGGAGATCAACAATGCGGCCAGGGACGGCTCCAGGCCGAGAGCCGTGACATGGCGGCGTTCCGCGTCCGCAGGCAGGTCGAGCAGGCGTCGTGCCTCGTCGTTGGCCAGCAGCAGCTGCCCGTCCCCACCGATGATCAGCACGCCCTCCCGCACCGAGTGCAGTACCGCGTCGTTGTGCTCGTACATGCGCGTGATCTCGGCCGGGCCGAGGCCGCGGGTCTGGCGCAGCAACCGTCGACTGAGCACCGCCGCTCCGCCCGTGGTGACGGCCACCGCGCCGGCCGCAGCGCCCACCACGGCTACCAACTGCGCTGTGACCATGGCGCTGACGTGCTCAACCGTAATCCCGGCTCCGACCGCGCCGACCACCGACCCGGTCGGTTCCTTGATGGGGACATAGGCCCGGATCTGAGGGCCGAGAGAGCCGACACCTTCCTCCCGTACGGTTCGGCCGGCCAACAGAGGAGCCATGTCCGTAGCGGTGTGGCTGCCAGGGCGACCCGCACGGGAGGAAAGGGCGTAGTAGATTCCGTCCCGGTTCAGAACGCCCACGAAGTCCACGCCGGAGCCCTGCCGGGCCTCCTCGACCCGCGGCTGCAGCACTGCGGTGGCGTGGGGTGACTTCAGGATTCCCACGAGCCCCGGAGAGCTGGCAAAGCCCTGCGCGACGGCGAGTGATTGATTGCCGGCTGCGCGGGTGCTCTCGCGCTGGGACGTCAGCGCGAGCATCACGACGGCCCCGACGGCAAGCAGCACCACGACCGCCACTTGCAGGACGAACATCTGGCCGACGACGCTACGGACACTCAGCACCGAAGACGGCCCCCTTCGCCGGCTGCCGGCGACACCACCCATGAACCGAGCGTCCGGGGAAGGACTGGGTCGGATTCGAAATCCGCGCATAGGTCAATTTTGCGCTTGCTCTTCAAATCCTGGGCTGATCGTATGCGCACGGTCACAGACCCATCCCAGAAAGTGAGGTGCGATAGTGAGGCAGTGGAGGCGGGCAAGGCACACACTCCGTACCACCCGGTATGCGTCCTCGGTTGTCCTCGTAGAGACTCGCCCGTGGGGGATCTCCACACACTCGGCGGTGGTCCATGGCTCGAGACACACTCGGCGGTGGTCCATGGCTCGAGCGTGTCCCAGCAGACGGTGTCCACGATCACCGACTCGGTGATCGACGGCACGACCGCACGGCACTCCCATCCGGTCGACCGCGTCCATTCGGTCGTCTTCGTGGACGCGATCAACGTGAAGCCATGGGGCGCTCAGGCCACCAACCGCCGCTGACAGCATGACGGGACTGCCCCCATGCGGCAACGTCCACTGATTCCGGCGGGTCAGCGGCTTTGCGGCGTTCTCGCGCGCGATGGTTCAGGCTACGAGCAGGCGGAGGCCGAGCTCTGCCGCGTCCAGGGCGACGAGGTCGCGGTTGCGCTCGGCCCACCGGCCTGAGGAAAGGTCGTCGCGGAGACTGTTCACCGCCCGCTCCTCTGCCCCCCGCCCGACTCTCGTCCATACCGACACCGCGCGGCGCACATGTTCGTCCAGGTACGCCTCGGGCCGGCGCCAGTGGGCCTCGAAGAAGCCGTCAGCGCAGTCCCACGGGATGAGCACCGGCTCCGCGCGGCCCCCGATCGCGCAGGTCAGGTCGGCCAGTGAAGGCCAGTCGACGAGAAGGTCGGCGAATTCAGGCAGGTAGTCGCGGGTGAGCCAGAACCGCTCACGCCAGCCGGTGGCACTGGCGTCGTACGTGAACACCACCACCCGGCGGGCCACGCGCCGCATCTCGCGCAGCCCGGCGACCGGGTCCGGCCAGTGATGAACGGTGCTGACCGCCATCGCGGCGTCGAAGGACTGGTCCTCGAAGGGGAGGCTCTCCGCACTGGCGGCCACGCACGGCGCCGCGCCCGCGGGACGCTGTGCCCGCATGACCGCCGACGGTTCCACCGCGGTCACGTCGCGGTCGGAGGGCTCGTAGGAGCCGGTGCCGGCCCCGACGTTCAATACCGTCCGTGCGTCCCCAAGCGCATCCCAGATCCTCGCGGCGATGCGCGGCTCGGTGCGCCGCGTCGCTGGGTAAGCGGACCCGATGGCTTCGTACAACTGCGCGCCGAACACTTTAAGTTGATCCTCCGGCGTCGTCCTGATCCCCATGGCCCGTGCCTCCAGTTCCCTGTCCATGGCCGTCACCATGGCAGCAGCGCGGTCGCGCTGTTCCAGCAGCAGGCCACGCAGCCGGTGCAGGTGCGCGACCGCGTCGGTGGTCGGGTCGTCGACCAGATCCGCGATCTCGCGCAATCCGAAGCCCAGCCGCCGGTAGGCGAGCACCTCCCGCAGTCGCTCCACGTCGCCCGCCGAGTAGGCCCGGTACCCGGCCGCGGTCCGCGCGGACGGCTGCACGAGGCCGATCCCGTCATAGTGATGCAGCGTGCGGACGCTCACGCCGGCCAGTTCGGCCACACGTCCCACGGTCAGGTGCTCTTCCACGCGCTCGATCATGCGGCATGACGCCACGTGAGGGTCAAGCGCTTCGCTCGTGGCGCCACTGCCGTGCCGGCCAGTGGCGTCAGGCCGTCGAGCGGTCGTGACGCTCCTCGACCGACTTCCACGGTCCCAACCGATCCGACAGGTCGCGCCATTGAATGCCGGTCCGTACCCGGTGCAAGACCCTGTCGATCACCTGCCGGTGATCACGCAACCGTCCGCACCAACCGTTGTTCACCGGCAGGAACGGCTGCCTCCGGGAGGTCCGGACCGCAGTCGTCGAGCAAGTCCTGGCCGCACCCACCGACGCCTGTGGTCAGGTCCGGGCCGGGGCCGGCGCGGAGGCCGCGGCGAGCGCGTCGAGCAGGCCGCGCAAGGCGGGCTGGTCCCACGTCGCCTCGCGGACGGCAGCGCAGATGGCCCGGACCGGTTCGGGCCCCCGGACCTTGCACACCACGACGTCGGGGTGACCGCCGCCCAGCCCCATCCGTGGAACGAGGGCGACACCGAGACGGGCCGCGACGAAGGCCAGCGCCGTGGCGTAGTCACCGCTCTCGACCACGAATCCAGGGCTGAAACCAGCCGCCGCACAGGCGTCGAGGATGATGCCGAGGCAAGGGTCCGACGCCCGTTCACTGCCGACCCAGGCCTCGTCCGAGAGATCGCCGAGGTCGATCACCTCCTGCTCGGCGAGCCGGTGCCCCCGGGGCAGCACGATGCGGTACGGATCGTCGAGCAGGTGGTCGAGCCGGAGACCGGACGGGACCCGGTCCGGTGGCCGCACGACGACGGCGAGGTCGGCGCGGCCCTCCTTGACCTCGGGCAGCGGGTCGTTCCGGTCGGTCACGGCGAGGTCGATCCGGATGCCCGGGTGCGTGACCCGCAGACGGGCCAGTGCGGGGGCCACCAGGGCAGCGCCGGCCGTGCCGAAGTAGCGCACCGTCAGGCATCCGGTGCGTCCCTCGCGCAGATCGGCCAGTGATGTCTCGGCCTCGGCGACGACCTTGCTGATGGTGGCGGCGTACCCGGTCAGCAGGCGGCCGGCCTCGGTGGGCCGGACACCTCGCCCGACCCGTTCGAGCAACGCTGTCCCCGCCTCTTTCTCCAGCGCGGCGACCTGCTGGCTGATGGCGGACGGGGTATAGCCGAGATTCGCCGCGGCCGCGGTGACCGATCCACTGGTGACGACCGCACGCAGGACTTGCATCCGCCTCACATCAAGCATGCAGGAGAGGTTAACAACCGCTGTAGATCATTTCACTTGTCCTGTTGTGTCTTCTGACGCACCGTTGAGGAACGAGGCAAGGCTCGGCGCCCGGGCGCCAAGCCTCTGAAGGGGGAGGACCTGCCGAGCAGAGTCGTCCCCAAGGGGGTGCCCGCTGGGCCGAGGCGCAACACCAAGCACGTACGAGTCAAGCGGCCCCTTCCCACCAGCACCGCCACCGACCACCCCGACCGCCCGCCCGGCCCAGAAAACGGAGAACCGATCGTGCCCTTCGACCACGACCTCCAGGACCCACAGATCCCCCTCGTCACGCACAAAATGGCCGACATCGAGCCGGGGCTCCGCCTGCACTGCGTGACCGCCGGGCAGGGCGAGCGCACAGTCGTGCTCCTGCACGGCTTTCCCCAGACCTGGTGGGAGTGGCACCGTGTGATCGGGCCCCTGGTGAAGAACGGCTACCGGATCATCGCCCCCGACTACCGGGGTGCCGGCCACTCCTCGCGCCCCGCCGGCGGCTACGACAAGCAGACCATGGCGCGCGACCTCCACCGGCTGCTCCACGAGCACCTCGGAGTCCACGACCCCTTCGTCCTCGTCGGCCACGACATCGGGCTGATGGTCGCGCATGCCTACGCACGTCAGTTCCGCGACGACGTGTCCCACTTGGTGGTGATGGACGCGCCGCTGCCGGGCACCGAAGTGTTCGACCGGGTCCGTACTGATCCGCGCGTCTGGCACTTTGCGTTCCACGGCGCACGCGACGTGGCCGAGATGCTGGTCGCCGGGCGTGAACGGGAGTATCTCCAGGCCTTCTTCGCCGTACGCAACTCCGATCCGTCGGCGATCGGCACACACGACTTCGACGTCTTCGTCGCCGCCTATTCCGCGCCGGGAGCGATGCGCGCGGGCTTCGAGCTGTACCGGGCCTTCGACCAGGACGCTGCGGACAACCGCGCGGCGCTGAAGCGGGACGGCAGGCTGACCGTTCCGGTGCTCGCGGTCGGTGGCGTCATGAGCACGACCGGGGCGCTCGTCGAGGAAATGATGCGTGAGGTGGCCGAAGACGTGACCGGAGCCATCGTGCCCGGTACCGCCCACTGGATCGCGGAGGAGAACCCGCAGGCGTTCGTCGAGACGCTGCTGACGTTCACCGAGGAGCGGCCGGGTGAGGAGCGGTAGGCCGATTCACCCCCGACACCGATGCGGTGCAGCTCTTGGTGAGGGGGAGTTGCCAAGGGATCGAGGACAGCCGTGCGGATCCTCGGAGCGACTGGCGTGGCTCTTGGCCTGGGTCCGGCGCACTCCCAGGAGCACGCCGGACATATGGGACCTGGTCGTCTCCGGGCACACCGGCACGCTCAACTTCACCGAGATCCATCAGAAGGCCTGCCGGCAAGAGGTCAAGGTCTGGGCCTACGGCCATGGCGTCCGGCGTGCGGGTGCCTGACGGATCAGTCCAAGAACGCCGACTGCCAGCGCCCACACCAAGAGGGGAAACGCCGCGACCCGTTCCATGCCCCCCATACCGAGCCCGAGGTAGTGGTGGGAGAGAAAGAGCCCGAAGGCCGTGATCGCTGTGATACCCATCAGGGTGGTCACCCGGCGCAGTGGATTCGGAACGCGGTCGGTCAAGCCGAATCCTGCCAGGAGGAGGCCGATGTTGCCCGTTGCCATGATGAGGATGGCACCCAGGATGTGCTGGTTCTCGTTGATGTCCGCAGGGGCCAGCCCGGCCAACGCGAATCCCACACCGGCACCGGCCAGCAGCAAGCGGGCCCCGGTCGCGGCCGAACCTCTGCGCCACAGAGAACCACCGGTCAGGGCAGCACCGACGACGAGCAGCGTCCCCAGAGCAATGAACGAAACGTTCATCAGGTCGTGCTCAGGGGAACAGATGTACCGCGGCTCGGGCTCCGTCTGCAGGGCGCAGTGAGCATTACCCAGGTCGCTGATGTTGTTCCGCGCCCAGCTGTACGGTCTTGCCCAAGCCGACTCCGCAATCCCGTGGATGACGAAAAATTGCACTACACCCACGATCCACGCGGAGTACCCGATCCGATGCCTCAACTCTCCACCTTCTGCCGCATGTTGTCCGTGCGGACAGCGGATCACGAGACGCTGGTCCCAGGCACTCCGACAAGCCCCCTGGAGTGGGGTGGGGTAGACCCCCTGGACATCCTCAGGTCAGGGGAGCAGAGCGCCCGAAGGACGAGCACCGCCACCCGTCGGCGTGGGGGTTGACGGTGTACCGGGCTCCGGCTCCTTCCCCGAGGCGGCCTCGGGGAAGGAGCCGACTTCCGTGCGGCGCTGTGCTCAGCCAGTGACCTTCACGACGCCCGAGGCCGTCGCGTCCGGGCCCGTGCCGTCCGCCGGGGTGGCGGTCAGCTGCCAGGTGTAGGCGCCAGTCGCCACCGGGGTGCCCGACTCGGACGTACCGTCCCAGGCGACCCGTACTGCGCTGAGAGTGTCCTTGCCCGTCCAGGTGCGGACGATCTCGCCTGTCGCGCGGTGGGTGAGCGTCACCTGCCAGGACGCTGCGGGCTTGGAGAGCCACCACGCGGCAGCCCACTCACCGGCCGTCGTTGGGGGTGCTGCGGTGCGGGCGACGCGCAGCGGAGAAACCGCGTGCTGCGGCGCGGTGACGTGAACGGTGTCGTCTGCGTCGACCCAGACGAGCTTGCCGAGGCCCGCGTCGAGGGTCCAGGTGGTGCCGCGACCGTCGCCGTCCGCAGGCTGCTTCAGGTCCGTGACGGTGCCCAGGTCGGCCGTACTGCCGTCCGTCTGCAGGGCCGTGAGGCCTAGATCGCCGGACGCGTCGCGGTGGGCCAGGAAGCGGTCGCCCAGCAGCACGCCGGACGTCGGGGCGGGGTAGGTGTGCCCGGTCGCCAGGTCGCGTACACCGGCCGTCTCCTGCGATGCGCAGCTCCAGTACAGCAGGGAGCCGCTGTACTGCAGTTCGTTGGGGATGCAGGCGGAGCCGAGATCAATGGTCCCGGTCAGCTTGCCGGAGCGCAGGTTGATCGTCTTCACGGTGCCAGGTTTGTTCAGCGCCGGTTTGAACAGCCTCTTCTGCTCCAGTACGGCGGCCTGCGCCGGCTGCTCGCGGACGATGAGGTCGCGAGCAGTGTCCACGACAAATTGGTGTCCGCCTGCCTCGTACAGCACGAACTCCGGTGCCGTATCGAGGATCCGGCCGTCCGTGCCGGGCAGCGGGAAGCTGTCCGTCGGGTGCTCCGGGTCGTCACCGGTCACCAGCACGTCGACGCCCGTGTCCGGGTCGGCGACCAGTCTGGCCAGCCCTTCGTCGGTGCCGTCGGCAAAGCGGCCCGCCGCGATGCCAGGGAAGTCGGCAAGCTCCGCGCCGTCCGCCGGGTCGAGCCCGGTGCCGATGTCCTTGCCGTGCAACGTCTTCGTACCGGCGAGGGAGTTGACGTACCGCAGCCTCCCGCGGTCGAGGCTCAGCGCCTCGATCGCGCCGTCCGCCGTCTTGACCTGCGGCACCTCCCGCAACGGCAGATCGGCGACGAGCCCCAGGCCATCCACGCTGAACAGGTGCACGGCGCGCTTCCCGTCGGTGTCCTTGCCGACCACAACCAGCGAACCGGAGCCCTCGGAGCGCAGGAACGCCTGCTCGACGTCGCTCAGCAGAGTCCGCTCGGTCTCCGCCCCGGCGAAGGGTGTGAGGTGCAGCCGGCCGCCGTCGCCCTCGTACCAGAGCACGTTGTCGCCCACCACGAAGGAGGTGACCTTGCTGTCGGGGGACTGCGTGGCGAGCGGCACGATACGTGGGACGGCTGTGCTGCCCAGCGGCATGACACGCACGCCTGGCTCCCCGCTGCGGGAGAACCAGCTGACGGTGTTCTGCGTGATCCGGAAGCTGCTCGCCTCGCCGGTCACCGCCAGCGGGGCCACCCTGCCGTTGTACGCGGTGAGGATGCCGTAGCCCGGGGTGCCGTCGGCCGTGCGGTAGCCGATGACGAGCTGGTTGGAGTAGGCGCCGAGCAGCACGGGCTCGGCGCCGGAGGTGGCTCCGGCGGGCAGCTGCACGACCGGGTCGTTCGCCGGGGCCCCGCCGCGCGCCACGCGCAGCTGGTACGTGCCGTCGCCCTGGTCGACGGTGGCCAGCACCCAGCCGTTGGCGACGCGCGGGTTGAGGTATCCGGCGGGCAGGCTGATGGTGTTGGTGAAGCCGGGGTCCTCGATACCGACCCGCACGACGTCCGTGCCGCCGTCCTCGCGTGGCTTGGTGTAGATGACACGGTCGAACTCGTCGTGGGTGGGCACGATGGCGTCCTGCGGAACGCCGTCGAGGGCCGGTACAGGCTTGGTTGTGCGGTTGTACGTCGTTGTCCAGAGGTAACCGCCGCCCTCGCGGTGCAAGATGCCCTGGCTGCCGGTGGCCAGCAACGTCTCGGTCCCGTTGTTGTAGGCATCGGGCGCGGGTATGAGGAGCTCGATCGCTTCAGCCGCGTGAGCCGTGGTTGGCAGTACGGTTGTCAGCCCCGCAGCAAGGACGGCGGCGATGGCTGCGGCGGTGGCGGTGGAGCGGGTTCGCCGGGTACGGCTGGTTGTGCGCAGGTGATGGGACACCTGACCCCCCTTTTTTTGTTAACCGTTAACAAGCGCATTGCGATGTGAACACGGTTAACCATATATAGATGCGCGGGAGTTGTGTGCGAAACGTGTTTCACTCGTGTCGCAGGGGTGTCACAGTGCTCGTCCGAACGCTGAGCAGCCTCGCCCTCGGCGTGATCTTCCTGCTGTCGGTCCTCGTACGCCGGCCGCCGACCGTAATCGTCTGGGGTGCGCTCAACGGCATGGGGACCGCCTGGCTGAAAGGCAATCCCTCGGCCGCTTCACCGGCCCGCGGTGAGGGTGTCCAGAAGGGCGGCGGTGAACTCCTTGGGTTTGTCGATGTGTACGGCGTGGCCGGCGTCAGGGATGGCAGTTTCGCGGACGTGGCCGCCCGCGGCGGCGTAGTGGTCGAGTGCGTGGCGGGTCTGGGCGAGCATGGGTTGGGCAGGGCAGTGGTAGGCGCCGGGCCAGCCGGGTACGGCGCCGAGTGCACCGAGGTGGGCGAGGTCGAAGAGCGAGGTGTCGGAGACGATGAGATCGTCGGTGCCGCGGATCCAGCCGATGGGCGGTTTGGGGTCGATCCGGTGCAGGTCGTCAATACGGAAGTGGGTGGGGGCCATGGCGTTGAGGACACCTCGGGAGCCAGGGGCGGTGCCGGGCCAGTGGTCGCTGGGACGGGTGTCGCCGGGGTAGTGGTCGTCACCGGTGCGGGTGGAGAGCATGGCGTCGACGAAGGCGTCCTCGAGTGCGGGGCGGAGCGGCGGCTTTACGTAGCTGGAGGCAAGGACGGCGCGGGGGGAGAGCTGTGAGTCCTCGCTGCGGTCGCCTTCGGTGAGGCGCCGGACGAATTCCGGGTTGACGGTGCCTGCGCCGGAGCCGGCGCCGTCGCGGTGGTTGAGTCGGCCGTCGGGGCCGTGGGTACCGCCGAAGCCGTACGGGGAGACGGGGTTGACGAGGGTGAGGCTGCGGACGGCGGTGGGGTGATCGCGGAGGTGCTGGAGGGCGATGCCGCCGCCCATGCTCCAGCCGACGAGGTGGATGCGGTCGAGGGCGAGGGCGTCGCGTAGGGCGGTGAGGTCGTCACTGTAGTCCCGGAGGCCGCGTGTGGCGTCGATGGGAAGGGGGTCGGTGCCGCCGAAGCCGCGGAGGTCGACGGCGAGGGGGCGGTAGGCATGGGGCAGGTCGAGCATGGCCTGCTGCCAGAAGGTGGCGGCGGAGACGTTGCCGTGGACGAAGAGGACGGGTTCACCGGTCCGGTCGGGGAGTTCGAGGAGGTTGAGGGTGAGCCGGGGGGTGGTGATGAGTCGAGCGTGGATGCCGGGGAGGAGTGCGGGCGCGGTCATGGTCCGTCCTTGAGGAGTGGCAGGTCAGCCGAGCCAGGCGGCGATCTGGGCGCAGGCGGAGGAGTGCCAGCCAAGTTGGAGGTGGTTGGCGGTGGTGATGAGGGATGTGCCGGCAACGTTGGCGATGCCGGTGCGGTCGAGGGCACTGTTGATGAAGACCACGCCGTCGCTGGGGCCGCGGTTCTCGTTGTAGATGCCGAGGACGTTGGGGGATCCGCCGGCGAGGAGATAGGTGGCGACGGTGCCGGGGATGCCTGCCTTGTGGAGGGGGGTGATCAGGGAGCCGGCGTCGATGGCGGCCTGGATGCCACTGCCGGAGGTGTAGAAGCCCTGGCCACCGTAGTAGGTGGTGTACCAGTCCTGTTGGGTCATGTCGATGCCGTAGGCGGTGTCCCAGCGGGCGAGCATCTGGCGCTGTCCGGGATAGGCGTCGTAGCCGTTGGTGGGAGCGAAGGCGAATTCGGGGTGGGCGGTGTAGGTGCCGTAGCAGGTCATGTAGAGGTGGGGCGAGGGGGCGTTGACGCTGCCGCCGCATTGGGGCCAGACGCTGAAGTCGTGGGCCCAGCCGTGGGCGTAGGGGTAGTCGTAGCCGCCGTTGGGGCCGCCGAGAGTGATGAGGCGGCGTACGTCTCCGGCGTAGGGACGTCCCCAAGTGGGGTGCACCGAGGAGACGTAGGCTCGGGTGGACATCTCCCCCTTGCTCCAGCCGACGAGGTCCACCTGGCTGACGCCGAGCCGGTCCTTGATGACGGCTATGGCGTCGCCGACCTGCTGTGCCTGCATCAGGTTGTCGCCCTGCTTATGGGCGAAGTTGATCGCGAAGACGCGGTAGCCGCGGTCGGCGAGGTACTGCATGAGTCCGGTGCTGGGGCAGGAGATGGTGCCGCAGCCGTAGCCACCGGATTCGCCGGGGTTGGCCCAGGCGCGGTCGGCGTTGTCGTTGGCGCCGTGGACGAGGAGGACGGGGGTCGGGTGACTGCCTCTGTTCCAGCCGGGGGCGGAGTAGAGGAGAAAACGGCCGGAGTAGGGCTGCTTGACGCCGTTGAAGAAGGTGCGTCGCTGGCCGTCCTGGTCGCCTCGGCCGTCCGGGGGGTACTGCTCGGAATGAAAACCGCTGGTGGTGTCGAGGTAGCGGTCGACGCGATCCCAGCCGTTGGCAACGGTGGTGTAGGTGGCTTCGAGGGTGAGGTAGGTGGGTGGGGCGGCGTGGGCCGGTGTGGTGGCTGCTCCGAGGCTCAGCAGTGTGAGAAGCAGGCCGAGCAGGGTGCTCGTTACTCTGCGCATCGCGGCTCTCCGGTCAGGGGCGGGCTCGGTGGTCCAGGTCCGCCACAGTAGGGCGGTGCGGGAGAGCTCCCCCATGGGGCGGACAGCCATAGATGCGGGTCGGGGGGGTGTGCGGTGTCGCCATGTGCCGAGGGACGCGTGGGCTCCCCGGAGCGGGACTCGGTGATGCGGGGGCAATCCCGCGGATGCGGTTGCTGGTGCGGGTGGCCTCGGCTGCGAAGTCCTGGTCGAAGCCGACGAGGACGGTCAGCTCGGCGGTGACCTCGTCGCCGAGCTCCGGCGAGCGCAGGGCGTGGGGCATGGTGCGGGTGGCGTCCGCGACGACCGCGGCGTCGCGGGCATCGGTCAGCGCTCGTAACCCGGAGCCGCGTCGGTCGAACTGCGCAGACGTACGCTGCTCGGGCAGTGCGCCATGCCTGCGGGTGGTGAGCTCGTCGTCGAGGAAGCGCGGGCACCGGGGGAGGGCGGCGTCGAAGGCCGGGTCACACTCGCGGCCGCGGGTGCGGTGGCGGGGCCTGCCGTCGCCTTGCGGTAGGGGCAGGGGCGGATCCGTCGTCGGGCCCGCCCGGGACATGCGTCCCCTGAACCGGCGTCGGCTCGCCGAGCGCACGCGGCCCCGGCACCCCGGCGCGCACCAGCGCAGTCAGCAGACCCGGGGACGCCTCTTTGAGGCTCCCGAGAACCGTGCGCCGGGCCGCCGGTTCGATCGGTGCAACGGACGGGACCGCGAGGACGTGGCAGCCCGCCGCCTCCGCCGAAGCGACGCCCGTGGGAGTGTCCTCCACGGCTACACAGGCGGCCGGGACCACGCCCAGGGCTTGGCAGGCAGCGAGGTACGGCTCGGGGTCGGGTTTCGTGCGGAGCGTGTCGTCGGCGGTGACCGTGGTGGTGAACCGGCCTGCGCCCAGCGACTCCAGGGCCTTCACGACAGTGTCGGCGACGTGCCGCGGTGAGGCCGTGACAAGGGCGGTGGGAACGCCCTCGCCGCGCAGTGCCACGAGCAGTTCGACTGCGCCGGGGCGCGGCACGACGTCGGCACGCACCCGGGCCGCGAACTTCCGGTGGAGCTCAGCGGCGACCGCGCCGACCGGCGCGCCGGCGGCCCGGCCCAGCACCATCGCCGTGTGCTCCACGGGGCGGCCCAGCACATCCGGCTGGTCGACTGCCGTGAGCGCGTACCCCAGCCCGGCGGCCACCTCGTCGACGGCCCCCCACCACAGCTGCTCGGTGTCCACGAGGGTGCCGTCCATGTCGAAGAGCACGGCCCCCAGCGCGGGTGACTGGACGGGGGTGGCGCGGGAGTGCTTCACGGAGGTCTCTTTCAGAGGTTCGGCGTAGTGCGGGTGCTGGCGTATGGCAGGGCAGAACTACCTGGTGCTGCGGACCGGAAAGGTTTGCCGGGAAGCTCGCGGCGTCCGGCGCGGTGGATCGCAGGGCGGAGGATTGCCCGCGCACCGGACGTGCTCGGGTGAGGCGACAACGCGGCGAGGTGCCGTTCCGGGCGTCGCGAGCCGGTGAATCTTTCCGGTCGCAGCACCAGCGGTCCGGCGGGCATTCCGGATGCGGCGGGCGCCGGGTCTCAGCCGCGTCGCGCCGCGACCAGCACCGGCCGGTCCGGGAGGGCCACGGTCACGGCGGCGCCCGGGGCGAGTGCCGCTGCCTCGTGCGTCTGCAGGTCGGCCTTGATCTCGGTGCCGTCGGCGAGGCGGACGGTGACGCGAGTGACGGCGCCGAGGAAGGCGGTGGCGACGACCTGGGCATCGCCGGTGTCGTCTGCGGTGAGCTGGACGGCCTCGGGTCGTACGAGAACGTGCACGTCGGTGCTTCCGCCCGGCTCGCCCTCCACGGGCAACCGTCGTCCCAGGACCGCCACCGTCGTGCGTTCGGCGTCGAGGACGCCCGGGATCCGGCTCATGGTGCCGACGAACTCAGCGACGAAGGCAGTGGCGGGTCGCGCGTACAGTTCGGCGGGGGCCGCGCACTGCTCGAGCCGCCCCGCGCGCATCACGGCGACCCGGTCGGCCATCGACAGCGCCTCTTCCTGATCATGCGTCACCAAGATTGTGGTGATGGCGAGTTCCTGCTGAAGGCGGCGGATCTCCTCGCGGAGTGTCAGCCGGACCTTGGCGTCGAGCGCGGACAGCGGTTCGTCGAGCAGCAGGACTCGCGGGCGCAGCGCGAGCGCGCGGGCGAGCGCGACGCGCTGCTGCTGCCCGCCGGAGAGCTGGTGCGGGAAGCGTTCGCCCTTGTCCCCCAGGCCGACCAGCTCCAGCAGCTCGCCGGCACGAGCGCGCCGCTCGACTCCTCGAATCCTGCGCATGCGCATCCCGAACGCGACGTTGTCGACCGCGCTGAGGTGCGGGAAGAGGCTGTACGACTGGAAGACCATCCCGGCACCGCGACGGTGGGCCGGCACCCGGGTCACGTCCTCGCCGTCGACGAGGACCTCGCCGGAGTCCGGGTGTTCGAACCCGGCGAGCAGGCGCAGTGCGGTGGTCTTGCCGCAGCCGGACGGGCCGAGCAGGGCGAGGAGTTCACCGGGCCGCGCGGTCAGGTCGAGGCCGTCGAGGGCGACGGTCGCGCCGAACCTCCGGCGCATACCGCGGAATTCGACGGTTGCGGCGCCGGTCGTGGCGGCCTTCTCCAGCGTGGTGATCGTCATGGTGGGGGTCATCCCTGGGAGGCGGTACGGGAGGGAGTACGGCGGCCGCCGAGGGTGGCGACGGCCAGGAGGAGTGCCCAGGTCATGAACAGGCTGAGCACGGACACGGCGACGGACATCTGGGCCTGCGAGCCGCCGATGCTGTAGATCCAGACGGCGAATGGCTGGAAGCCGAGGAGCTGGGCGACCGTGAACTCGCCCAGCACGAGCGCCAGCGTGAGGAACGCCGCGTTCAGCAGCGCGCCGCGGAGATTCGGCAGCACCGCGCGGACGAGGGCCTGCGGCCAGCCCGCGCCGCAGCTGCGGGCGGCCTCGACGAGCGTGCGCACGTCGACCGCGCGCAGCCCCGCGTCAAGGGCACGGTGGACGAACGGCAGAGCCATCACGACGTAGGCGAGGACGAGCACGACCGGGAAGTCCGGGTTCTGGAGCGTGACGAACGTCTGGAAGAGCGGCGTCGCCGAGAGGTACTCGGGCCCCCATTTGAGGACCGTTCCGATCCCGGCGACGTACGCGATCGGCGGGACGATCAGCGGCAGCGAGCAGACGACCTCGACGACGGGCCGCAGCCGGGGCGCGCCGAGCCGCAGCGCGACCATGGCGGGCACCATCAGCAGCAGAACGACCGCGATCGTGGCGGCGGCCAGTTCGAGGGAGAGCACCAGGCTGGGCAGGAAGCCTTCGGTGCCGAGGATCCGCGCATACGCATCGACGTTCAGGCCCTGACCCGGCACGTCGACCGTGAAGATGACAGACGCTGCCAGCGGCACCAGGAAGTACAGCGCCGCGACGCCGAGGACCGCGACCCGCCAGGGGCGCAAGGTGGTGTTCAGGCGAGCCATCGTGCGCTCCGTCGTTGCAGGGGCAGGTACACGGCCATCACCAGGCCCGCGACGAGGACCATGTCGAGGCTGAGTGCCAGCGCCACGTTCTCCTGGCCTACCAGGACGTTGCCGGAGATGGCGTCGGCGATCTGCAGCGTGACCAGCGGGACCGAGCTGCCGACCATCGCGGCGGCGGTGGCGTAGGCGGCGAACGCGCTGCCGAACAGCAGCACCAGGCCGCCGAGCAGCGACGGCGCGAGTACCGGCAGGGCGACGTGCCGCCAGTACTGCGCAGCCGTGGCGCCGCTGTTCTGCGCGGCTTCGCGCCACTGGGAGCGCAGCCCCTCGAGGGCGGGCGTGATGGTGAGGACCATCAGCGGGATCAGGAAATAGAGGTACGTGAGGGTCAGGCCCCAGAAGCTGTACAGGGTCCAGCCCATGTCGGCCAGGCCCAGACGGCTCGTCAGGACGCCGGAGTTGCCGAGCGTCGCGACGAAGGCGAAGGCGAGCGGGACGCCGCCGAAGTTCGCGAGCACCCCGGAGGCGGTGAGTACGGCTTCGCGCAGTGCGCGGAAGCGGGAGACCACCACGGCCTGGGCGAGCAGCAGCCCGAGGAGCATACCGATGGCCGCCGAGACGGCGGACAGCTTGACGCTGCCCAGGAGCGCCGTCAGATAGGCGCCGTGCAGCGACCCGGTCAGATTTGCGGTGGTGTAGGAAGTGGCGCCGGTGGCCGGGTCCTTGACGGTGAAAGCGCCGTTCAGCATGGCCAGGGCCGGGATCCCGAAGGCGATCGCGACGAAGACGAGCAACGGAACGACGGCGAGCCATCCGGCACGCCGGGGCCGCCGACCGGCGGGCGCGGCGTCGACGCGGGCAGGCACAGAAGTGACAGTCATGCCGGAGGTCATCCCGAGACGGCCTTGCCCCAGCCCTGGGCGATGATGCCCTTGGCCTTGTTCTGCTGGGCCTCGGTCGGGAACGTGACCGAGCCGGAGAGCTTGGGCAGCTTGGCGGCGGCGTCCTTGTCGAGCGTCCCGGCCTCCTCCATGGCGGGCATCAGCGCCGGGCGGGCGTAGCCCTGGAGCCAGAGGTTCTGTCCCTCGACGCTGTACAGGTACTCCTGCCAGAGGCGGGCGGCGGCGGGGTGCGGCGCGTCCTTGGTGATGGCCTGCGAGTAGTACTGCGCGTACTGGCCGTCTGACGGGACGGCGACCTTCCAGTCGACCCCCTTGCCCTTGAACTCGTCCGCGTAGCCGGCGTTGAGGTAGTCCCAGTCGATGCTGATGGGCGTCTCGCCCTTCTCGACGGTGGCCGGAGTCGACTCGACCGGCGTGTAGTTGCCGTTCTTCTTCAGCTCGGCGAAGAAGTCCAGTCCCGGCTGGATTTCGTCGAGGGAGCCGCCATTCGCCAGGGCCGCCGCGTAGACGCCGCCGAACGCGGAGCCGGACTTGGTCGGGTTGCCGTTGAGTGCGACCTGGCCCTTGTACTCGGGCCTCAGGAGGTCCTTGAAGGTGGTGGGGCAGTGCTTGACGCGCTTGGCGTCGCATCCGATGGAGACGTAGCCGCCGTAGTCGTTGTACCAGCGCGCCTGCGGGTCCTTCTGCGCGGCCGGGATGTCGTCGTACGAGGCGACCTTGTACGGGGCGAACAGCCCCTGCTGGGCTCCGCTCAGCGCGAACGAGCTACCCAGGTCCAGCACGTCGGGGGCACGGTCCTGGCCCTTGCGCGAGGTGACCGCGTTGATCTCGTCCTGGCTGCTGCCGTCCGGGTTCTCGACCTCGACCTTGATGCCGTACTTCTTGGTGAAGCCGTCGATCAGCGCGCCGTAGTTGGCCCAGTCACGGGGCAGAGCCATGGCGTGCAGCGTGCCCTCCTTCTTCGCCGCGGCGACGAGGTTGTCCATGCCGCCGAAGTCCGTCGCGGAGGTTGCGGTGGCGGCCGTCCTGCCGTCGGGGGTGGCAGCGGACTGGCTGGTGGCTGCGCCACAGGCGCTGAGGCTGAGTGCGGCGACGGCGAGGCCGCCGGTGAGGACGGCGATCCTGGGCAGGGACACGGTCACGATCTCTCCTGGGGTGGCGCCCCGGACGGCGGTTCCCGCGGGGGCTCGACAGAGGACTTGTTTGAACAAGTTGACCTCAGTAGGCACGCCCTCCATGTCGTCTCGGTGAACTGGGAGGCAACTCCGACCCCCATTCTTCTGGACACTCGCCGGAGCCCTTCCGGGGGAGCGGTCCCCTTCCCGTCTCGTCTAGGCTGGTTCATCTGCACACTGCGCACAGCACGAGAGGGGACCATGACAGCCCGACACGAGGAGATTGCCGAGGAGTTGCGCCGGGCGATCGATCGCGAGGAATACGCGGTGGGCAGCCGACTGCTCCCGGAGACGGAACTCGCCGCCCGCTACGGCGTCTCGCGCGGCACCGTCCGCCAGGCCATCGCCGCACTGATGTCGGAGGGGCTGATCGGGTCCCGGCAGGGCGCGCGACGCGTGGTGCTCGCCAGCCGCCGCAATCAGAGCTTCGCCGAGCTGCGCAGCTTCGCCCAATGGGCGCGCGCGATGGGGCGTACGGCGACGGGCCGGGTGGTGTCCTCGGAGTACCGCCCCGCAACCGCCAAGGACTCGGCGCGCCTCCAGTCGCCGACCGGCGTTCCGGTGCTCCACGTCCTGCGGCTGCGCGGCCTGGACGGGGAACCGGTTCTCCTGGAACGGACGGTGTACGCGGACTGGATCGCCCCGGCTGTCGAGCGCATCGAGGCGGACTGCCCGTCGGTGACGCAACGGCTGTTCGCGGACACGGGGCTGGTATTCGCGTACGGCGAGCATCTGATCGACGCGGTCGCGGCGGGCGCGCAGGACGCCGAACTGCTGGGTGTGCGCCGCACGAGTCCGCTGCTGCGGGTGCGGCGGGTCACAACCACCCGCGAGGGCCGCCCGGTCGAGTGGTCCGACGACCGGTACCGCTCCGATGCGGTGAGCTTCAGCGTCCACAACTCGATAGGCAACAACCCACTGGCCCGTCAGACGGGTCCGGGCGCGACGTGAGTCCGACGAAGGCAGACGGTGGCCGCCGGACCGGAGCCGCACAGGGCCTCGACCTCCGGGCCCAGGCATGGCCGTGACGTCCCGCCCGTCCTGCGACGCCGGACACGCCCCCGTGCAGCCGGATTCGCGCGCCGGCACTCCCTGGAGGAGACACCGGCGAGCGCAACCGACAACCACACCGTCCGCCAGGGCATGGACAGGCTCGCTGCCAGGACGCCGACGTGGCATCGGTGACCTGCTGCGTGCGGGTCCGCGCACACCGAACTGAGACGCTTCACTCAGGGAGGCGGAACTCCAGCCCGCCCATGGCCTCCTGAAAGGTGCTCACGAACTCGGAGTGCCGTGCTCCGGGCCTCCCTCGAGATGCGCAGCGCCTATCGAGGTGCGCGAGAGCTGTCTTCGACAGCCTCCGTGCCGATGTGAAGGCCGGCAAACTGCCCGAGACCTCGTGGATCGTCGCGCCCGAGGCATTCACCGAGCACCCGAACTACGGCGCCTGGTCCATGTCGCAGGTTCTGGACCCACTGGGGTGGCCGCCCGGACGCAGGGGGAGCGCCAGGGCAGTCGGCCAGGAGCGGCTGACGGTGGACCCCGCCCGGTCTCTGGCCGGGCGGGGTCCACAGGCGACTGGCAGCGGAGCAGCGGCTTGCGCACAGTCGAGGCGGTGTTCGCACGGCCGATTCAGTGCTCCTGGAACAGCGACCGGGCGTGGTCCAGGACGTACCTGGCGACATCGGTTCCCAGTTCGACCCCGGCCTCGTCCGCGAGACGGGTGTGGATGCCCAGCCAGACCCGCGCGTCCGTGTTCTCATGCGTGAGCTGGTGCCATGCGGTGTAGGTGCGGACGACGCCCGGTGCGGTGGCGCTGGTCAGGGTGAACGGGGCTGTGCGCGGTCCTACGAGGCCGGTGAGCACGGCTTCTGCGGCGCCTGCGTAGGTGTTGTGGCCGCTGGGGTAGTCCGGGTGCGCCGGGGTGGTGTGCAGTGGGGTCCATGACGGGGCGGCGGGGATCTCGCCGACGCCGGTTCGGATCGCGGTGACGGGGCGCCACAGAGGGTAGGTGTACTTGCTGTCGGAGGTGGCGATCTGGGTGTCCACCAGCGCGGCGTTGGCCAGGGCCACGAGTTCGGCCTGCTTGAGCAGCGGCTGGTGGGAGCTGGCGGCGAGCGCGACGCGAATCGGCTTGGTCCACAGGGCCAGCGAGGAGTCGAACCAGAAGTTGGCTGTGTCGGTCTGCTGCGCGGTGCGCACGGTGCTGTTCAGCTCGCCGAAGTCTCGCACCTCCTTGAGGTCATCCTGGTACCGCTTGGACGTCAGTGCGGGAGGCGCGGGCAGCCGGAACTGGCTGCCGCTTTTCAGCAGGAACGGCCGGGCGAACCGGCTGCCGTTCTGGATGGCGGGCGCGAACGCGGGCGGGGTGGGTCGCCAGACGCCTGGCGCGGCTGGCGGCACGGTGAAGGGGGTGTTCACCGAGGCCGCATCCAGGCCGTCCCCCTCGCGGTCGTGCAGGACCTCCAGCGCCTGGTGTTCGCCGGCTGCGACGCCCAAGGACTCGGCCGGGCCGTCGGGGATCTGATCCAGGGTCCGCTGCAGGGCGGCATCCACTTCCGGGGCACGGGTGGGCACCAGCTCGACCAGGGCGCGGTGCACCGCGGCAGCCAGCGCCGCGTCCTGGTAGTCCCTGCGGTCGACCTCAGACGGCACGTGTTGCAGGGACCGCGCCGCCGCGATCCAACTGATCGCCCAGGTACGGCTGTTGGAAACCTGGGGGAGTGATGAGCCGGCCGTCGCGATTGCGTCGGCTGTGGTGTCGTACCACGCGAGTGCCACGGAGGTGTGGTCGCGCCCGGGCAGAGGGGCTGCGGCCACGCTCGGCGCTGCGCCGGAGGCGACCAGCAGTGCCGTAGAGGCCACCAGGGCCGCAAGGGTCTTCGGGGAGTTCAAGGGAGTAGCTCCTCATGATGGGTGGGGCCAGGTGTTGGCACGTCCGTGCGGCAGTCATGTGCGACGGGACGCGGAGAATTGAGGACCTCGCACTGGCCGCAGCAGGTTCCCGGACCGAGGCTGTGGGGCCTTGTGTCCGGGAACCTGCGGAGTACGGGTGCCGTGTCGGTCCGGACGCCCTGCCCGCGACCGGTGCCGTGACCGGCAATGTGTGCCCCATGAGGAGCGTCGTCCAGTGCGTGCGATCGCATGCATGCGATCGCAAGGCGGCCGGAAGTCCTCGTAGCGGAGCTACCAGGGCTTTTGGCCGACGCGGCGAGCGTGCGTGCTGGGCGGCGCGACGGGGCAAAGCTTGCCGGCACCAGGGGTGCCGCTACGGGCAGGGGCAGTCTTCGGCGTGGCCGGGTGTGCGTCGACGGTGATGTATCCGGGGAGCCGGCGAGTCCAGGCAGTGCCCAGACATGTCTGCAGCCGAGCAGTGGGTGTCCGCAGGGGCCCACGTACGCAGCAGGGGAAGACAGCCGGGACAGCATCGGCGTCGCTCCGTCTCATCAGCCGCCGGGGGGCACTGCGGCACACGCGCAGGAGTTCACAGGTCCAGCAGCGGTGCCCTTCTGAGCTGGCGGCGTCAGGCGGGGTCGGCGTTGATGTGGAAGGGGACGGTGACGATGTTGGAGGCGACGCCCATCAGCTTCAGGTCCTTGGCGTCGATCTTCCCGTCGCCGTTGAGGTCCTTCACCACGCTGGGTGCGTCGTTGTAGATGCCGTCGTGGTCGAGGTCGTCGACCACGGCGACGCTCAGGGAAGTGTCGACACCCTGCCCCACGATGGGGGCGCCGACGATCCAGGTGTCCCACAGTTCGGTCTTGTTCGGGGTGCGGTTGGTGACGCCGGAGAGGTTGAACAGGTTGGCCAGGTTGGTGCCGGGCCCGGAGAAGCCGGGGAGGGTGCTGTTGGTGGTGGAGTCCAGCACGACCAGTCCAGGAATCTTGTCGTCCTGGCCGGTGGAGAACGTGCCGGGGAAGGGGGCGATGTTGTTGTGCGCGGCCGGGCCGGTGAGCTGGAGCCCGTTGAAGCCGGTCTGGGCCAGGGTCTTGCCCCGGAAGGAGAGCTTCAGGTCCACGAACCAGCCCTTGCCCTCCACGCCCGCGTCGTCGCCGTGCTTGGGCGCCAAGACCTTCACCTCGACCGGGTGCGTTGCGGTGGAGTCGGACGTGTCAAGGCTCGAGGCATTCGCGCTGGACAACAGCCCGGAGGCGGCGGTGCCCAGGCCGAGGATCACGGCCGCACCCGCGCCGAGGGACCAGCCGAGCTTCTTCTTCCTCATGACTTGTTCTCCTGAGTGTTGGGAGGCTTGCGGCCATGTGTACGACCACCTGTGGCACCCGGTTCAGCCGGAAGGCCGACGAGTGTTCTGCGCCGGAGATTCGTCGGTGGAAGTGGCCGGGGGAATCGGGGATTTCCTCGGCTGCCTTGGTCCAGATGAACGGCTTGGGGCCTTCGTTCCGGCTCTTGACCCATGCTCGGATGTCGGCTTCCAGGGCTGCACGTTCTTGTTACGTGGGTCACCACTCCTCGCAGGCCCTAACGTTGGTGCATGCTCAAGATGCCGTCACGGGTCGAACTACACCCGCTCACCCTCTCCGACCAGGACGAGTTCTGCACGCTCGTGCGGGCCAGCTCCGAGCTGCACCTGCCATGGATGCAGCTACCCGCGACCGCGGAGGAGTTCCAGCTCTGGATGCGCCGCTTCGACGACGGCACCAACCGGGGCTTTCTGGTCCGTGTCCGGGAGACCGGCACAGCCGCCGGCATGGTCAACATCAACTCGATTATCCGGGGCCGCTACCAGGGCGCGTCTCTCGGCTATGCGGCCTTCGCCCCGTCCGCCGGGTACGGGTACATGACCGAAGGGCTCGCCGTCACCCTCCAGCACGCCTTCACCGACCTGCGGCTCCACCGGCTGGAGGCCAACATTCAGCCGGCGAACAAAGCATCCCTGGCCTTGGTTCAGCGGCTGGGCTTCCGCTACGAAGGGGTTTCGCCCTCCTACCTCTACATCGACGGGGGCTGGCGGGACCACGAACGCTGGTCCATCACCGCACCAAACCCCTGGACACCCGATCCGTCCCTTCCCGAGGTCTGAGTCGCACGGCGCCGCTTGTGAAACACGCTCCAGTTCCGCGGTGACAACGAGGAAGCAGCCCCGCCAGTCGCGTTTGAAGACCGGGCTCGTCACCCTGCGCCGACCGGCCACAACCTGCCAACCTGCCGGATCCAACAGCACAGGGTTGGATCGTCCGGCGTCCACCGAGCTTGCGGGACGAGGATGCCGACCAGCGTGCCCGTTCATCTCGATGCCGCCCCCGTGTCAGCGCAACCGTGCACACCCCTGCTGCAAAGGGCGCTGACGGGCCTTCGCTCCAGCAGACGGCGAAATTCTGACTTCGTCCGCTGCCTGCGGGTGAACTTGAACCCCCAGCCCGTCGTATACGCAGTCGCAAGGGCACGCGACCAGTGCCTCAGGACACAAGAAACCGCACGTCGCAGCCGTCCTCGAAGACGGCGCAGTCGGTGCGGTCAGGTATGGAAGTGAGTCGGATGGATCGGATCCGGTTCCGCGCCTCCCCGGGGCGCGGACTGTCCACCGCCCGCTGCCCGGGCCCGACGATGCTCCAAGCGACCCCAACCTGCGAGACGAGGCCATCGAGCGTGACGCCGGACGAGCAGTTGATGACTGCGTTGTACACGGAGCACCACGATGTGCTGCTCTCCTTCGTGCGCAGGTACGTGCGCAGTCCTGAGCAGGCGGAGGATGTCGTGCAGGAGACGCTGCTGCGGGCGTGGCGCCGCATCGACAGGATCGATCCACGCCACGCCACCGTCCGCTCCTATCTCTTCACGATCGCGCGCAACGTGCTGACCGACGGCTGGCGCGCCGAGCAGCGGCGTCCGGAACCGCTCTACGACAACGAGGCGCTCGCGGCTGTACCTTCTGCCGATGATGTGGAGTCGGCGCTGGAGGGGCACCTGGTTACCGCAGCGTTGGAACGCTTGTCCAGCGAGCATCGTGACGTGATCCAGGCGCTCTACTTCGAGGGGCTGACCGTCGCCGAGTCCGCATCACGGCTCACGATCCCGGAGGGAACGGTCAAGTCCCGTGCCTACTACGCCGTACGCAACCTGCGCGCAGCCTTTGAAGAAATGGGAGTTCTACGGTGAGCACCGACCACGATGACGTGCGCATGCTGATCGGCGCGTATGTGCTGGGCGGTCTCAGCGAGAGCGACCGCCGAGTTCTGGAGTCCCACCTGCCCATGTGCCAGGAATGCCGTGACGAGCTCGCGCGCTCGGCCCCGCTGGCGGGACTGTTGCGCCGTGCCCCGAGTATGCCCGCGACCCGCCCCCAGGCCACGCGCGAGGCCGACACCGATGCGGCGCCCCCGGCTTCGTCGGGCGGGCTCGACCGCCTGCTGGAGCAGGTCCGTGCCGCCGATGTCGCACGCAGGCGCCGGGCTCGTCGGCAGTGGCTGGCATTGGCTGCGGCCCTGATCGTGGTTGCCGGGCTCGGACTGGGGTTGATGCTTCCGTTCCGGCACTCGACCGGCCCGGCCACGGCCTTCACCGCGGCGGCCGGGTACTCCGTGTCCGGCCGTGCCACGCTCACAGCCAAGCCCTGGGGCACCGCGGTGAGCGTCACCCTGGCCGACTTGCCCGCAGGGGCATCAGGACCCTTCGTCCTCCAGGTCTCCTCGGTAGACGGCCGCAAGGAGCAGGCGGCGACCTGGGCGATCACCCCCAACGGCACCGCCGCCGTGACGGGGGCGAGCGCCCTGCATCTTCCCGACATCCGATTCATCTCCGTGCTGGACCATGCGGGACGCCTGGTCGCCACGACCCGACCGCTCTGACCTGCCTCGGCCACCAGAGCCGCGGACCGCTCCACTGCCGGGCCGACGGGATGGTCCCGCCTGCCCCGACGCGGTGCCACACGCCACTGATCTGACGTATTTGCCCCTGCAGAGGACTCTGCTGCTCAACTCGGCGCTCGGGCTGCGAGTTGGTGGCTGAGGCAGGTGAGTCCGCTGCGAGGCGCCCCCCGGAGTGCGGACACGGGGGTTCATGCTGCGGGTGCAGTGGTGGAGCGGTCCGAGCAACGCGGTTGATTGCTGCAAGGAGTGGAGGGGCGGAACCTGTTCGGCGGGCTGGTCCAGCCGCTGCCGGCGGTGGCGACGGCGTTTGCGCCCGCGTGTGTGCAGCAACCCGAGTCGGCACGATGCGCGCCGCTGTTCCGTCCTGTCTCCGGGCGGTATCGCGTGTCCTTCAAGGTCTTCCGCAACGGAGCAGCGGCGCCGCCATGGGAGACCTCACGCGCCCGCGCATGAACTCCGGCAGACCGTTCGATGAAGACTGTCGCTTTCAAGACCGAGAAGTTGTCCAGTCAAGCTAGCTTCCTTGCCTATGAGATTCCTTCGCAGAGCAGCAGGTCTAGGCCTTACGCTGCTCCTCTTCATCCTGGGCTTCTGTGCACAGCCCGCTGCGGCGCATGTGTCACCGGAGCACGCCGAACTCGTCATTTCGACCAAGGACGACGTCACCAGTGGGCGGCTGATCGTCCATCATGACGTGGTGTCACCGCAGAAGGCAGGTGTCTGGGCGTCGCACCTGCTGAGCGCGAGCTGCCCTGCCACCGGCTCCGGCGTCGCCGGGGACGGCGGAGGCGTTCCCGGCGGTGTGGTGGTCGAGCTCGCGTGGAGCTGCCACGTCGACAAGCTCGACCTGAGCGCAATGCTGCAGCAGGGCGGACTGACCCAGGTCGTCACCGAGTTCGACGGCACCACGGTCAATGCCAACGCCCAGACCCCCGTCGTCGACGCGTCGGGTGCCCACGCGCTTCCCACCTTCCCGTGGGCAGCGGTGGCGCTCGGCATCGCAGCGGCCGCTGCACTGCTGCTCGTGGTGTGGCGGATCCGCACCGGGCGCCTCCAGTTCGCCCAGCTGGTCGCCAGGGTGCGCGCCGGCCGCGGGCGGGTCAAGCTGGCCGCTGTCGGCGCGGTGACGCTGTCCTGCCTGGCTCCCCAAGTGGCCTCGGCGGCGCCGCTCGCCGAGGGGGCAGCGGCGACCGCGAACACGGTCGCTGTCACGGGCACCGTCTTCGAGGACACCAACGGCAACGGCAAGCGCGACGCGGGCGAGGCTGCGATGCCCGGGGTCGATGTCACGGACGGCGCCATCTGGACGACGACCGGCCCCGACGGCTCCTACACCCTGCAGATGGACCCGACCCGCCGGGAGACCGACCTCGTCAGCATCGTCTCCCCGAACGGCTACACCCCCGCACTGCGCGACGACTACGTCCCGGAGTACTTCCACAAGGTGCCCGAGGGCGGTCCGAGCACCGGCATCGATTTCGCCCTGGTGCCGGACAAGAACGCCGCCAACCCCACCGAGAAGTGGCTGATGGACTCCGACGGCGAGGTGTCCAACACCTCGGACGGGGCCGCGCGCAGCACGCTGCCGGAGTGGACCGGCCAGGTCGAGGCGATGTCTCAACTCGACGGCGCGTCGATGGTGATCGCGACCGGCGACCTGACGGTCACCGACTACGCCTCGGAGCCCCGCCGACAGGTTGGCTACGACCTCCTGCGCAAGGGCCTGGTGGACGGCAGGCTCGGCATGCCCTTCTACCCAGTGGTCGGCAACCACGACATAGGCGGCACCGCCACCTCCCAGGGCTATGCGGGCAGCCTGGAGTACTTCCGCCGCAACATGGGCCCGGAGTGGTACAGCTTCGACCGCAACGGCCGGCACATCGTCGTCCTTGAGGACAACTACGACTCCAGCGGTCTGAAGCCGCAGCTGGAATGGCTGCGTGAGGATCTCAAGCGCCACGCGGCCGGCAAGCAGGTGCTGGTCTTCGCACACCGGTCGCTGTTCACCCAGTGGGGTCCGGGGGCCGGCATGCAGCCGACCATCGACGAGCTGTCCAAGTACGACGTGCGGATGTTCGCCGCGGGCCACAACCAGCAGGCCGAGTACCGGCGTGGCGCCTTCGACCGCTCGGTCGAGATCAACAACCAGGGCAAGTACGGCATCGACGGTTCCCACCCGGACTACAAGATCCTCGACTTCAAGGGCATCTACGACGACCCGGGCACGAAGCGCAACGAGGACACCGGCTATGTGATGGGCACCCACCGCCAGTTCGACGTCCGCAACGCTGTCGCGCTGGTCAGTCCCGCCCAGGGCAGTGTGCACGGCAACAGCGCAGGTATACCGATCCAGTTGTACGCCGAGGACGCCGGGCGCACCCCGGCCACGGCCTCGCTGACCCTTCGCGACTCGCGCGGCCACATCGCCTGGCACGAGGAGCGTATGAAGTTCGGCAGCGGAGTCCGCAAGACCGGCATCGAGAACTGCTACACGCCTCCGGGTAGCACCACTCCCGAGCCCTGCCCGGAGACCCGGACCTCCTGGACCCGGGTCAGCGACCACCTCCCTGGCCTCCGGCCGGACACCTACACGGCCGAGATGACCGCGGTCGACACCCGCGGCAAGGCGTGGCACACCATCACCAACACCTTCACGGTGGTGCCCGAAGGCAAGCTGGCCACCCCGAAGACCGGTCAGGACTGGCTGCGTCAGGGCGGGGACGAGGCGGGTCGCTCCGCCAGCGGCGACAACCCGGGCACCGAGCTCGACCTGCAGTGGGCGGCCAACACCGGCGAGCAGTTCAACCTCAACGGGTCGGTCGTGGTGGACGGCAAGGTGATCGTCTCCTCCAGGGCGTTCGACTCGCCGAACCATATGATGCTGGCCTACGACATCAAGTCCGGCCGCGAGATCTGGCGTACCTACCTGGACGGTGACGCCGAGTCGGCACCGACCTTCCACGACGGCAAGGTCTATCTGACCACCGCGGTCGGCCGGATCTACGCGCTGGACGCCGAGGACGGCCACGTCGTCTGGCAGGCGGTGGAGAAGGAGGAGCAGCACGGCAACACCGTCCGCCGCTATGGGCGCGCCGGTGGTCCGGTCACCGTCTTCGACTTGAAGGACGCGCAGCGCACGGTCGCCGTCTACCAGGACTGGAACAAGATCCAGTGCCGTGACGCCAAGACCGGCGACCTGCTGGGCGGCTTCAACGGCGCGACGAACTGGGGTCAGTTCCACAGCACGGCTGTCCGCCGGCCCGGTTCCGACATCGCCTACCTGCACACCGACTCCAGCAGCACCGTGGTCGCCATGGACCTCGTCGGCTGCCGCCAGCTGTGGGCGAAGGGCACCGACGGCGGCATCGACAGCCACTCCTCCCCGGCCCTGACCGATCCGGCCCAGGGAGACCCGCAGCTGGTGACGGTGACGACGAGCGGTGCCCGCGGGCACGACCTCAAGACCGGCAACGTCCTGTGGCAGTCCGCGGCGAACGACCCGTGGACCTGCGAGCCCGGCAAGGCCCCGCTGACGAGCCCCGCCATCTGGGGCGACATCGCCTACACAGCGGGCCGCGACGGCGTCATCCGTGCCTTCGACACCAGCGCGTCCGACCCGTCCAAGCCGCTCTGGGAGACCAAGGTCGGCTACCTGCCCGGCAGGAGCCCGATGGACGACAAGTGGCGGGTCGCCCAGGGGTGCACCGAGGGTCCCGGTTCGCCCGCGATGCACGCCCTGGTCACCAAGGACCTGGTGTATGCGGGCACCCGGGACGGCCGCCTGGTCGTCCTGGACCGTGCCACCGGCAAGCGGCTGACCGAGTACAACCTCGGCGCCAGCGTGGCCTCGGCGCTCTCCGTCAGCGGTGACTGGGTGATCGCCCTCACCGACGACGGCACGCTCCACGCACTGGCCGCCCGCCACCCGCGCGACAACGGCAACTGACTCACCGTCCGCGAGTTGCCTCCCCCACAGGGGGGGGCACACCCGGCCCGCCCCACCCCCCCGGCC
>NZ_JBHVEE010000064.1:0-51591 GCF_042802415.1 Streptomyces sp. NPDC057486
CGCGAAGTACAGCTCTGCGCGGGGTGTGCTGGGAAGCCGTGCTCTTTGAGAACTGCATGATGGTGCTCCTGTCATCTTTGACGGAAACTGCGCTGCACCGGCCGCTTGTGCCGGTCAGCCCTTTGTGGCGCCACCGGTCAGGCCACGGACGAAGTGCTTCTGGAACGCGAGGTAGAAGGCCAGGACGGGCAGTGTGGCCAGCAGCATGAAGGCGAACACCGCCCCGAAGTCCTGCTGGTAGGGGCCGATGGAGCGGAAGATCCCGACGGTGACGGTGTTCCCGGCGCCCGGGCCCAGGACGAGGAGCGGGGTCAGGAAGTCGTTCCAGACCCAGACCCCGACGAAGATCAGCACGCTGGCCGAGGCCGGCCGCAGGAGCGGGAAGACAACCTGCCAGAAGATCCGGATCCGGCCGGCACCGTCGACCGCTGCGGCCTCTTCGAGTTCGCGCGGGATCGAGCGGATGAAGCCCATGAAGACGAACACCGCGAACGGCAGGTAGTACCCGACGTTGACCAGCACCGCGCCCGGCATCGTGTGCATCAGCCCGATGGCGTTGAGGATCCGTGTGATCGGAAGCATGATCACTGCGGGCGGGATCATCAGGCCGGTCAGCATGACGCCGAGGACGGCACGGCTCCACCAGCGGCCCGACCGCACGAGATGGTAGGCCGACATCGCGGCCAGCACGGTGGTGATCAGGATCGACAGGGTGGTCAGTATGACGGAGTTGACGAGGCCGTACCAGAACAGCCCGTCAGGCCGCTGGAGCACCTGCACGATGTTGTCGAGGGTCGGCGGAACCGGGAGCGCGAGCGGCGATCCGACGACCTTGGCACTGGTTTTGAAAGCGTTGACCAGCGCCACGTAGAGCGGCAGACAGAAGACGGCCGCCACGCCAGTGGCCAACAGCGGCCGCATCCACGGCGTTCGGGAGTTCACAGGTTCACCTCTCGTCGTTGCAGGAGCTTGAGCGTGGTCACGCTCGCGACCGAGACGACGACGAGCATGATCCCGGCCATCGCGGACGCCACTCCCGGGCGTTGCTCGGAGAAGGCGGTGCGGATCACCTCGAAAGCGACGGTGGCCGTTCCGTCGGTGCCGGGGCCGCCGTTGGTGAGCACGGCGATCTGGTCGTAGACCTTGAACGCGCTGATCATCAGCATCACGGTGTTGATCGTCAGCGCGGGCGCGAGCATCGGCCAGGTGATCGCGCGGAACTGCTGCCAGGGGCCGGCGCCGTCGAGGCTCGCCGCCTCATCGAGCTCGACAGGGATCCCCGCAAGCCCGGCGAGGTAGACCACGACAGCGAAGCCGAGCAACTGCCAGACCATGATCCCGGAGACGGAGTAGATCGCGTACGACGGATCCGTGAGCCAGCCCGGCGGGCTCTTGACCCCCAGCGAGACGAGGGTGCTGTTCAGCAGGCCGTCGTCCGCCAGGATCGAGCGCCCGATCACCGACACCACCACGGCGGAAAGGATCACCGGTGTGAAGTAGACGCCGCGCAGCAGGCTGTAGAGCCGACCCTGCCGGCGCAGCAGCAGGGCGATCGCGAGACCGAGCAGGTTCGTCAACAGCACCACGATCACCGTGATCACCACGGTGTTCCACAAGGAGTGCCGGAACTCCTCGTCCCCGAGGAGGGAACCGTAGTTGTCCAGGCCCACGAAAGAGGTGTTCGGGCGGGTGGCGCGCTCATCGGTCATCCCGATGCAGAGGGTCCAGAGGATGGGTGCCAGGACCATCGCGGTGAAGACCGTGAGGGTCGGCAGGACGAAGACAGCGAAGGCTCCCACCGACGGCCATGTCCAGGTGCGACGCCTGCGCGGCCCACCCGTGCGTCCGGACGGGGCCGCAGTGGGCTCCTGCCGGCCGGGCCGCGGGATTCCTCCAGCGGCAACGTCCCCCGTCCGGGAGCGCAGGGGGTGCGTCACTTCGAGAGCTCCTTGAACTGCTTGTTCAGCGTCGCGACGAACTTGCCCACGTCCGCACGGCCGTTGAGGAGATCGTTCAGTGCCCCGTCGACCTTGGGTATGAAGCCCGACGGCAGAGCCGGGACGCCGCCCTCGTTACCGAAGCTCGGAGTCACGGTTCCGCTGGACTGGGCCGTGTTGTAGAGATCGAGGGTGGTGTTGTACAGCGGCGGCAGGCCGGACGGCGGCTTGTAGCCCTTGAGGGCGACGAACAAGCCGTCGTACCTCGCCCCGCCGTCGGCGTTCAGCTTGGAGAACGCGATGGCCCACTTCTTGGCCTTGGCGACGTCGGCGGCCTTGGCACTCACCGACAGCCCGCCGCCGGTGTACACAGGCAAGACGAACGAGCCGTCCTGCGTGGGCATGGGGAAGACGCCGATCTGCTTCTGCTGCGCCTTGTCCGGGGCCGCCGGGAACCACGAGCCCATCGGATACATCGCGCCCTTGCCCGCGAGGAACGCCTCCTGCGCCTGTGCGTAGGTGGCCGACAGGTTGTCGACGTTCTCCTTGCCCGCCAGCGCCTTCATCTTGGTCGCCGCGTTGACGAACAGCGGGTCGCTGAAGTCGGTCTTTCCTGCGACCAGCTCGTCGAGCCACTTCGGGTCCTTGGCGTAGACCTCGTCGGCCACCAGCTGGGAGAAGGTCCATCGCGGGCCGAGGCCGTCCGGAGCACCGCCGCCGATGACGAACGGCTTGATCCCCGCCGCCTTCAGCTTGCCGACCGCGGCGAGCAGGTCGTCCCATTTCTTCGGAGGAGTGGTGATGCCCGCCTTCTCGAAGGCCGCCTTGCGGTAGTAGATCTGCCAGGTCTGCGAGTTGGTGGGAAGCTGGTAGATCTTGCCGTTGAAGCTGTTCGCGGTCGGGCTGACCCAGTCCGCCAGTTGCTTCTTGCTGAACTGAGCGAGCTTGCCGCCTTCCGCCAGTCCGGCAGGGTCGATCGCGACCATGATGTCGGGAAGTGCGCCGGTCGAGTCGAGCTGGCGCGCGTACTCGTTGCGCTGCTCGGCACTCGGCGCAACGAGTTTCTTGATCTTCACCCCCGGCACCTTGGCGCTGGTCCTGGCGATGATGTCGTCCCAGTAGGAGGCGGTGAGGTTGGGGGTCTCGAAGGTGAGCAGGCTCAGCGTCACGTCACCGCCCGAACTGTTCCCGTCTCCGCCTTCGCTCCCGCCGCCGACGGCACAGCCTGTCAGTGCGACCAGGCCCAATGCCGCGGCCATCGCGACCCAGTTGGCCCGCTTGCTCATCGAACCCCTGCTTTCCTTGCTGGTCGAACCCACCGGGGGCGTCGTTCGACGCAATTAGGTTAAGTAAGTTTCTTGTCAATATTGCTGTCGGGGCGTCAATTTAGATAGCGTGACGCTGTGAGTCAAGACATGCGTAAAACCCAGCGCAGCGCGGCTCCCGCAGGCCGTGCGGGCGATGCCCACCTGTTGCGCAAGCTCAACCTCGCAGCCACGGTGCGGGCCTTCCTCGACGCCGCGTCGCTGACGGTCAGCGACGTGCGTAAGATCGTCGGAGTCTCCCGCCCCACCGCCGAGGAACTGGTGGCGACGCTGCTGGACCAGGGCTTCGTCCGTGAGGCGCTCGACCGTCCCAACGGCGAGCGGTCCGCGGGACGGCCGGCCCGGCGCTACGAGGTCGTGGCCGAGAACTTCGCCGTCGTCGGAGTCGACATCGGCGCCCACAAGGTGGCCGTGGTCGTCTGCGACCTGCGCGGGAACGTCGTGGCGGTGCGCAGACGCAGCGTCGACTCCGGCCTCGGGCCGGCCGGGCGCATCGGGGCGGCGGCTCGTCTGGTCGAGACGACCGTCCGGCAGACCGGGACAAGCTGGGAACACATCCGCTCGGTGGCCTGCGGCATCACCGGCGTGGCGGCCAACGGCTCGGAGGTCAAGGACATCCGCACCGTTCCTGCGGGCCAGGACCTGGACGTCTACTCGCTCCCGGGCTTCGACAAGATCGACGTGGTCTCGGAGGTATCGAGGCGCTTCAAGCGCGACGTGCTGGTCTCCAACGACATCTACCTCGCAGCGGTGGCCGAGCAGTGGCAGGGCGCCGCCGCCGAGGCGCGCGACCTCGTCTACATGCACGCCGGCCGCCGCCTCGGGGCCGCGATCGTCATCAACGGGCAGATCCACAACGGACGCCACGGCCTAGCGGCGTCCGTCGGCTCCATGAAGATCCTGGGGTGGGCCGACGCGATGGCGCAACTCGACCACGAGAGCCGCAAGCTCGCGGGCTCGACCGCCGAGGAGTCCACCAGCGACGACGTCCGGGCGCTCTTCGAAGCGGCCGCGAACGGCGACCGCACTGCGGTGCGCACCGTCGACCGCGTCGCCGAGGCCCTCGCCCTGGGCGCCTCCGTCCTGGTCCACGCCGTCGACCCCGACCTCGTCGTGCTCGGCGGCGGCCTGACCCGCGCGGGGGACGTGCTCACCGGTCCGTTCGAGCGGCACCTGGCCACGACCTCCCTCAACTCGCCGGAGTTCCGCGTGTCCCTGCTCGGCGACGAGTCCGTCGCCCTCGGCGCCGCCCGGCTGGCCCTCGACGATCTCAAGGCGCGCCTGCTCGCAGTGCAGGCCTGATCCGCCCCCTCTCACCGCACCAAGGAGTCACCGAATGATCGAGCCCGGACGCGTTGCCGTGCCCGCGCCCACCGCCCCCGTGTCCCTCTCCGGCCTCGGCGGGACCGAGACCACAACGATGGTCCTGCTGCCGCGGGCGGACGGCCTGCCCGACATCGGGTGGATGGGGCTTTCCCTGGCGGCGACGGACGTCCGGTCCCTGACGATCCCCGCCTCGGTCGAGACCACGGCCTGGAACTCCTGGCTGATCGGCTCACCGGTCAGCGTGCTCCCGGAGCACGCGCGCGGCTACCTCGGACGGCCCGCACTGCTCGGTCACCGGATCGGCCCCGAAGGCCCGCGGAGCGACTGGTCCACCGCTTTCGGTCCCGGCGCAATGCGGTGCGACGACGGCTCGCTCGTGGTCCAGGCCACCGACAAGGCAGCAGGCCTCGAACTGCGCTTCGAGGCCGAAGCCGTCCCGGGGGGAGGGCTCCGCCTCCGGCACCTGTTGACCAACGCCGGCACCGGCCCCTATGTGGTCGACGCGCTCGACGTGGTAATCCCCGTTCCGACCGGCGCGGGCGAGATCCTCGACTTCACCGGGCGATGGGCCCGCGAGCGGCAGCCCCAGCGCCGTGCCCTCGCGGACGGGCAGTGGGTCCGGGAGCACCGCCGCGGCATGCGCATCCTCGACGGCACCGGCCTGATCGTGGTCGGCACCCCTGGCTTCGGATACGGCGACGGCGAGGTGCTCGGTGTCCACCTCGCCTGGAGCGGCAACCACCGGTATACCGTCGAGCAGCTCAGCTCCGGCACCGCCGTCGTCCGGGCCGGCGAGTTGCTGCACCCGGGCGAGTTGGTGCTCGCTGAGGGCGAAACGTACGCGATGCCCTGGGTGCACGTGGCCGCGTCCGCGCGCGGGCTCGACGGCCTGGCGGACGCGACCCATCAGTACATCCGGTCGCTCGCCGCCCATCCGTCCTCGCCCGCACCCGTCATGTTCAACCCGTGGGAGGCGGTCTACCTCGACCACGACCTCGACACACTGACCGCGCTGGTCGACATCTCGGCCAGGTTGGGCGCCGAGCGCTTCGTGCTCGACGACGGGTGGTTCGCGGGCCGCACCTCCCTCGACGACGGCCTGGGCGACTGGACCCCCGACCCGGCGGTGTGGCCGGACGGGCTGGCACCCCTTGTGGACCGGGTGCACGAGAAGGGGATGGAGTTCGGACTCTGGTGGGAGCCCGAGGCCGTCAATCCGAACTCCGCGGTCTACCGCGACCACCCCGACTGGATCCTGCGCACGGGCGACCGGTCGCCCGTGCTGGAACGCAACTGCTACCTGCTCGATCTCAGCCGGGAGGAGGTGCGGACACACCTGCTCGACGCATTCGGCCGCCTTGCGGCGGCGCACCGGATCGACTTCGTCAAGTGGGACCACAACCGCGACCAGATCGACGGCGGTGACTCACACGGCTCCGGCCGGCCCGCGTCACGGCGGCAGACCCTCGCCTTCCGCGAACTCCTCGACGAACTGGCCCGCCGCCATCCCGGCATCTCGTGGGAGAGCTGTGCCTCGGGAGGCGGCAGGATCGACCTGGACGTACTCGAACGCGTCCAGAGCACCTGGACCTCCGACGTCACCGATCCGCTGTCCCGCCAGCCGATCCAGCACTGGACCGCCCAGCTCGCCCCGCTGGAGTACCTCGGCGCTCATGTCGCCGCGCCGGTCTCCCACCAGACCGGCCGGACCAGCACTCTGGACCTGCGCGCGGCCACGGCCTTCTTCGGCCAGTTCGGCGTCCAGTGGGACCTCACAAAGGTGCCGGCCCACGAGGTGGACCGCCTCGCGTGCTGGATCGACCTCTACAAGCAGCACCGCACACTCCTGCACACAGGCCGACTGACACGCGTCGAACTGCCCGACGGCCTGCTCGCCCACGGAGTGGTCGCCCGCGACCGGTCGGAGGCGCTCTTCTCCTACGCCCAGCTCGACGAGATCGTGCCCGTGCCACCACGGCTCCGCATCCCAGGACTCGACCCGGACCGCACCTACCGCGCCTCGCTCGTCACTCCAACCGACCCGTCAGTGACCTGGGAAATCACGGGCATCCAGGCCTCCGGCGCCGCGCTGGGAGCACTCGGGCTACCGGGTCCCGCGCGAGCACCCCAGAGCGCGGCACTGGTCCACCTGCGCGCCCTCTGATCGGGCCATCGCACCTCGGGACCGCATGACGTTGCGCATGCGCCACCCGCTTCACAAGTCGTGGTGCTGACCCGGCTCCCGGATGCCATCCGGGAGCCGGGCCAGATCCGAGAACTGCAGCTCGATCCTCATCCGAGGGCGCGTGTGTACTGCTCACGCCCGCATCGGCCGCCGTCGGATCACCCCGCAGCACCGCAGGATGCTGCAGAACCGGGTCCCCTCCCCCTCGGTCAGTGCTTGTAGCCGGCGCCCTGCTTGGCATAGCCGTGGGTGCGGCGGATCGTTTCGTCGATGTCCAGGTAGGCCACCGTTGCCGCTCCGGGGAGGAGCGGGGTGTGGGAGGCGAGTTGCGGCAGCAACCGGCGGGCGACCGCGTGCAGTTGCTTCACATGCCCGTGCGTGAATGCGCGCAGGAACGACCCGAGGGTGGAGGGTGCGCGGACCCCGCCGAAGAGGCGTTCCATCGCGCCGTGCCGCAACCGGTCCATATCCGCGATGCTGTCCGCACCCGCCACCATCCCCGTGACCAAGGCCATGACCTTCGCGGCGGGAAACGCCCCCACCCCGTCGGCCGTGACCGGCATACGCACCCGCTCAGCGATCAGGCTCGGCAGCCCGCACCGTTCGGCCAGGCGCACCAGCGGCTCCAGGGAGCCGTACGCCACCAGAGTCGGGTCATCGAACGCGGACAGGACCGCTGCGGGGGCATGGGAAGATTGCATGTAGATGCCTTGCTGTACTTGCCGGATGGAACCCTAGAGAAGTCCCATCCTCGCAGGTCACGAGGCATCTTTTTGTTTCCGGGCGTCACGTTCCGCAGACGTCAACCGGTGCATCCGAGCTCAGTATTCGCCCTTGATCACGAAGAAGGAGCCGCGGATCACGCCGGCCAGCTTTGACTTTTGACGCGCGAACTTGAAGCGCGAAGCCAACTCCTCGGGAACCTCCATGCCCTCTGAGAGCTTGAACCCGACTGCGCGCTTCGCCCCTTCTTCGATGCCGTACATCACGTTGACTGACAGGCCGGACTCGTAGAACACGTAGGCCATCCGAAAACCGTCCACCTCGAAGGAAGTCACCTCGAGCGGGCGGGCGGAGAAGACGATCTCGCGCTCCTGGGCGAGGATGCGGTTCACCCAGTCGAGCGTCTCGGGTGCCTCGCTTGCCGGGCTGACGGTGAAGACGTGATCGTACTTGTTCTTGTAATAGCGCGCCTCGTTGGCGCGTAGCCCAGCGAGAGACTCCGCGATCGGGGACGATTCCAAGCCGACGGTGGACACATTCACGAAGTCGACGACGTACGGCATGGACCCCTCCTGATGACGATCTATCAAGCCAACTGTAGTGCCACTCTCGTCGGGCGCACCTGGGGGACACGATGTCTGGAGGGGGACGAGAAGGGGACCAGAGGATCTACCGCTGAACCCATCGGCAACAGCCTCTCCCGGCCCGCATACGCGTCCCGCACGGCACATCGCTCCGTGCGGGACGCCACCGGCTCCCAGGTATCCCTCGCCCGCAGCACGGCTGTGCCTGGCAGTACCAACTCCCTGCAATTGCTCCGCCGTCGCGACCTTCACCACCCCAGCGCCAGCAACGCCAGACCCCGCGCCCTAGCCCTGTCTGATAAATGATCAAGCTGTGGGCGAGCGAAGTCGTCAGCTGCGTGGCCACAACGGCAGCCGCAGCCGCGAAAGGTCAGGCCCGTCAAACGGACGACATCGGCGCGTGAAAGGCTGAGCCGCATGACCAGTGAAGCCGATGAACAACGTCGAGACCTGTTCCTCCGAGACGGCCTGGAGGCAGCAGACGTGGTACGTGTTCACCGTGAGGCGCTTCGTGTCCTGCGAGACAGCATCGAGACGGCTCACGTTGATGCCTACAGCGATATCGCCTGGCCACGGGAAGTGGCGCCCGCGTACGAGCAGGTGTTGTCGATGGCCGCCAACGAGGTGGCCGAGGGCGTCCGGTCTGCGAAAGGTGATCCTGGCATGGGGATTGACGTCGATGTTCGCGACGACGTGCAGTTCGACGTGCTTCTGGCCTTGGCTCCCTACACGATTCATGCCGAGGCGTGGCAACAGGGTCGAGAAATCTTCAGCGCCAGCGACACGGGCACAGCCCTGTGGATCGCTGTCACATCAGAGCAAGAGGTTCGGCTCATGTCACGGCTCGATGCGCTGGGAGTCTCGCAAACGGCGTTCACGACTCAACCTCGCAGGCGGCGAAGTCTGTTCGCCCGGTGGTCGCGGCACCAGATCGCGTAGCCACAAGATGAGCGAACTCAGCTGCAGTCCCGCCTGGTAGCGGGTGGCGAGCTTGTCGAACCGTGTGGCGACGGCCCTGAACTGTTTGAGCCGGTTGAAGCAGCGTTCCACGACGTTTCGGTGCTTGCATGCCTCCCGGTCGAAGGCGGGGCGGCGGCCGCCGGCGCTGCCCTTTCGACGCCGGTTGCCGACCTGGTCGGAGCGTTCGGGGATGGTGGCCTTGATGCCACGGTGCCTGAGCGCGGCCCGGATAGCCCGGGAGGAGTACGCCTACTAACGACTCCTTCACCGTGTGCGTTGACACCTTGCCCTGCGCGGGGATTGCCGCCGACGGGGTCGCCTGGACCAATCGCTCCGCGACCGTGCAAGGCTACGTGGAAGACCTCGACGACGACGGCTCCAGCACGACCGTCTACTTCGAGGCCTACGCCGGAACCACCAAGATCGCCAGCACAACCAGGACCGCCTCCACCCACAACAGGGTGTCCTACAGTTTCCCTATCGGTGATCCTGACCTGGTCGGCGGCTTCGACCGCCTGAAGATCCAGATCTGCCTGCGCTCCACCTTCGCGTGTAGCAACCCCGTCGACGCGCACCGGGACTACTACGCCGAGCAGCTGAGCTGACCACCTAGGAACACCAGGGCCGAGTGGACACCGAATCCGCAAGGCAGGTCCGGGCAACCTCGCCGTCCACCGTCCGGACCTACCTTGCAGATCGCAGGTCAGCATCCGACTCACCCGCAGGGTTCGAACAGGACGGACACCAGACACCAGCAGGCTGCGGGCCATCCAGGTGACGAACACGCCGCCCGCTCGCGCGTCACCGCCCGGGCACCCCACCCGGCACGGAGAGTGAGTCAGCAGCGCCCAGGCCGACCCTGAAGGGCGCCAGCGTCCTGAAGCTTCCGGGACGGCGCCGTGTCACCGCCCTCCCGGAAGCGACGGCACCCACGACCGGCAGGCGGGCGACCTTCGCCAGCCGCACCGCCGACCGGCCGTGGTTTCTCAGCCCGACTGCGAGATGCCCTGCACGAGCTGGGTCAGGACGCTCAGAATTCCCTGACCGAGGTCTGTCGGGGCAATCAGCACCCCGAGGGCCAGCACGATGACCACGGTGAACTTCTCGTCCAGTCGGCTCCTGGCCTCTGTCCGACGGCGCAGCCGCAGGACAACAATGACTGCGAGCAGTACCGCCACGTTGATCGTCAGCACTCGACCAGTCCTCCAGTCACAGGCAGGCTCCACTCCCAACTCTCTGGTGTAGCCCGAACCGGTCTGCGGAGCGACGGAGTTGTTCGCGGTTGGCGACAGGAGATCCTTCTCTGGCTCAATCCGGCAGACATGAGCCGAATCCAGATGCGAGGTGGAAATTCTTGCTTCGCGTCCACGTGACGTCACAGATCTCGTTCTGCGCACGGTCAGCTCTTGAGTTGGCGCCAGATGCCGAGCAGCGAACTGCACCCCCGTCGCCGTCCACCGCGCGTTGGCCGCCCTTCCGAGGACGCCGGACGTAGGTGGCGCAGCCACCCGTGGATAAGACCGCGCTGCGGCGGGCCAGGACCCAGTGCCCGAAGCCGTTCTCCCAGCAGGGGCGGATCGCGACGCTGGCCCAGTCGTAGATCCGCTCCCCGTACGCGCCCTGCCCGCCCGAGATCCTCTTCCAGCGTTGCCGGGGCAGCGCGGCCATCAGGTGGTCGTCGACGCGTTCCTCGCGCCAGTTCGTCGTGATCACCATGTTGTTGACCTTGGTGGCCATCACGTGCGGGATCGTCCGTTTCTCCAGCCAGAGGCGGGTGTGCTTGACCTGCCCGTACGCCTCGTCCGCGGCCACCGAGGCAAACGGCACACCGGCGTCGACGGCACGCCGCAGCATCATCCTGAAGTGCTCGTTCTCGGTCGCGAACGGCACCGCATCGTCGCTGCCGGCCGCCCGGCAGCGCTCCCGGTCATCGGTCCAGGATGCCGGGAACCCCCAACACCGCTGTCCGACAACCGCAGGGCCCCTCACTCCTGCGGTTCGCAGTCGTGCTGGGGCTTATCGGGTACCCGACGTGGCGTGGCGGTCCATCGGCAACTGTGTCGGGCAGTCTGGGTGGCGGAGGTGATCATTATGTCGGATGAGGACCCGATGTGCCGGACGTCGGCGGGTGGGGCTGCGGGGGACTGGGCGGAAGGGGCAATCTTGGACGCCTTGTTCACCCAGTCACCTGTAGGGCTGCACGTTCTGGACACCGAACTGCGGGTCGTGCGGGTCAACACCGCCACGCGGGCCATGCGTGGGGTGGCGGTCGAAGGCCTGCTCGGACGGTATTTCGCCGAGGCATACGCCGGCCTGCCCGCGCCCGACGAAGTGGAGGAAATGCTCCGTGGTGTGCTGGAAAGCGGCGTGCCCGTGCGCGAGTATCTCCTCCGCACGCGGCTGGAGGCCGAACAGGAGCGGGAAAAAATCCGGTCGGTGTCGGTGTTCCGCCTGCAGAACCTGCAAGGGACGATCCTGGGACTGGCTGTCACGGTGGTCGATGTCACGGAACCGGAGCAGGCGCGTGCCCGGCTGCGAGTCCTGAACGCCGTGCGCGAGCGTGTGGGACGGACCCTGGACGTGATCGCCACCTGCCAGGAGCTGGTGGAGACCCTGGTGCCCGGCTTTGCCGACGTCGCCGCGGTGAACGTCGTAGATGCTGTGGTACGCGGCGAGGAGTCCCCGATAGGGCCACTGGCTCACGATGTTGCTCTGCGCCGTGCCGCCTTCCGCGCCCGCGACGGCCTGCACGTACAGGGCTATTCGGTGGGTGACGTGCGGAGCCTCAACTTGCTGCTCCCCTACGCGCAGGCCATGAGCGACTTCCGTCCCCGTCTCGTGGCCGTGAGTCCCGACAGCCCGTGGCTCGACGCCTCCAGGGCCAGGGAGGTCCGTACAGCCGGAGCGCACACACTCATCGTGGCACCCCTGACTCTGCGCGGAACGACCCTGGGAGTGCTGAACCTCTTCCGAACCGGCGGGTCCGATCCCTACAACGAGGACGATGTCGGCCTTGCTGTCGATGTGGCCGCCCACATCGCCCTGTGTATCGACAACGCCCGCCGATTCACCCGCGAGCACACCATCGCCGCCACGGTCCAGCGCCAGCAGTTCCCCCGCTATCCCGCCTCGGACAGCACCATCGAGACCGCAGATCTGTACGTGCCCGGCGCCGGCGGTGGGGGAGGCTGGTTCGACTCGATTCCCTTGTCCGGCGCCCGCACTGCTCTGGTCGTCGGAGAGGTCACCGGCCTCGGCATCCAAGCCGCCATCACCATGGGACAACTGCGTACCGTCATCCGCTCTCTGGCCGCGCTGGACCTGCAACCCGACGAGCTTCTCGCGCGCCTCAACGACACCGCAGTCTTCCTGGCAGCAGAGCGCGCGGCTCTGCCCCCCGGCGACCCCTTGCACCAGCAACCGTTCTCGGCAAGCTGCGTCTACGCGGTCTACGACCCGGTCACCCGCACGTGCACCTTCGCACGGGCCGGGCACACCACGCCCGTGATCATCTATCCCGACAGCAGCACCGAGGTCCCGGACAGCACCCCCGGGCCTCTCCTGGGCAGCGCGGAAGGTCCCCCCCTTCGCCGCCACCTCCACCGGCCTCCCCCACGGCAGCATCCTCGCCCTCTACACCCCCGCGATCCTGCCCACACCCCCCGCCGATCCCGACAGTGCCCCCGCACTGCTGCACAACGTCCTCGCTCAACCCGGCCGGCCTCTCCAGGACCTGTGCGACGACATCCTCTATACCCTCCTCAGCAAGGCACGCCCCAGCGACGCCGTCCTCCTCCTCGCCCGCGCCCGGCCCTTCCCCGCCCACTTCCTGGCTACCTGGCTCCTCAACCACGACCCCACAGCAGCCGCCACCGCCCGCCGGCACACCCGCCGGACACTCACAGACTGGAACGTGAACGAAGACACCGCTTACGCAGCCGAACTGATCGTCAGCGAACTGGTCACCAACGCGATCCGCTACGGAGCCCCACCCCTGAAACTACGCCTCATCAAGAACCGCACCCTCACCTGCGAAGTCCACGACAACAGTGCTACCTCCCCCCGCCTGCGCCACGCCCGCACAGTCGACGAAGGGGGACGCGGCCTGTTCATCGTCGCTCAACTCGCCCAAAGATGGGGCACCCGCTACACCGCCGACGGCAAGACAGTCTGGAGCGAACAGACCCTCCCCACCCCGGCGTCCCCTCACTCTGAGCCAACAGCCGGATCCGTCCAATAGACGGCGGGAGCAAAGGACCGTCTGCAGAGTGACGGCCACACCTACCCGTCCCCGCCCCGCGATGCCGTCATCGTCGGCCTCACCCGGGCAGCACCTCACCCGGCACCTGCAGGGTCGGGCGAGTGAGCCTGTCGGTGCGACAGTCAGAAGCCCGCTGTTGCGGGCCGGTTCCCGCGGGGCAGCCCGGTCCCTTCAGCTCAGCCGGGTAGCGGCATACGCCTCGATGGCGTTCCGCTGGTACGCGGCCAGACCCGGTGTGATCGCCTCGTATGCGGCGCGCCAGGCGTCGTTGTCCACGCAGGAGCGCCCCATGGCGCGGTACTCCTCGGCGGACACGGCCCGCAGCTGGACCAGGGCCCGGTACTGGGCGTCGATCTCGACCTGCACAGGCTCGGCGTCGGCCGCGTGGCCGGCGGCCATCAGCTCGGCCAGCCGGATCATCTGCGCCGTGCGCTCGCGCTGTCCGGCCTCGACGTCCTGCGGGGTCATCGCGGCGACCCTGCGGGCGACCTCCTCGGCATGCTCGGGGAAGTCACGCAGGCTCTCCCCGTACTGGGAGGGCTGCACGCCCTCGAACAGGTTCTCCGGTCGGTTGATGGCGGTCATGGTTCTGCCGTCCTTCCTGGACTGCTCCAGTTCGGTGATCGTGCGGGAGACGGTGCCGGCCAGGGCGTCGAGCCGGTCCCGCTCGGCGAGCAGCCGCCGGTGGTGGCCACGCAGGGCTTCCACCTCGTCGAGCTGCTCGGCCAGAATCCGGCCGATCTCGGGAAGTCCTACACCCAGCGCCCGCAGTACGAGAATCTGCTGCAGCTGCAGCAGCTGACGCTCCTCGTAGTAGCGGTGGCCGTTGGCTCCGATCCGGGCAGGCGGCAGCAGACCGATCTCGTCGTAGTGCCGCAGGGTCCGGGCGGTCACGCCCGACATCCGAGCAACCTCCGCGATCGGCCAGTCCATCGCCGCCTCCCTCACAAACGCGTCACCGGGCCGGTCTCTCCGGCCCTGCTCAGGACGGTAGAAGCTGCCGCAACGACAACTTCAACCCCGGAACCCAGGCTCACCCGATTCCCGGCTTCGCGAAGATCCACCGTTGACCGTACGGACCCCGTTGAAATCTGCCGGAGCGCCCGTCCGCATAGGATGCGCTCCACGAACTGGTCGTACGGGTGAGGGGTTGGGGACTGAAGATGCTGGGGAGCAGGAAAAAGGAGGGCGGGCTGCCGAGAATCCCGCGGAGCGTGGATCCACGGCGAGCCCGTGTCCTGCCGGTTCCGGCTGAGGCACAGGCCGACGCGCGCATGTTCATGCTGGGTGGCGACACCCTCCGGGCGGTCAAGGTGATCGTGGACACGACGGGCTACGACCTGCGCCAGGCCCGGGACATCGTGTATGCGCTGGTCTACGACATTGAGGTGCCGAGGGGGAGCTGAGCTGAGGCGGGCTCCGTCACAAGATCTCCGGCTGTAGTAGAAGGCGGAAAATTGAGGCATGGCGGAGTCATGGTGAATGACGACAACGCCGCAGATGTGCGTGCCAGACCCCGCGAGCCCGGCATGATCCAAACGAGAGGCCCTAGGCGCACGGAGAGCTGCTGACCGCCCTAAGGCGTCGCCGACTTCGAGGCGCACCGCGAGGGCTTCCTCGACGCCGCCTGGACGGGCTCACGGACGGCGAGTGGCTGGACATCGAAGCGGGCGAGCGGCGAGGACTTCGCCGCGTCCCGGGCCAAGAAGCTGAACCTGCCCGGGATCGCGGCGTTCTTCGGGACCATCGACACCGTACTGGCCCGACGGCGCCCTGAGGTCGGGCGCCGCCGGCGCAGGGCCTACACCCCTTCCTGGACGTCCTGGTCGACCGGGAACTCCTCGAACTGCGTGGCGGGTGCGTCGCTCGCCACGACCCCGTCCGCCGCGAGAGTCACGGGGGGCAGGGTCTCGGCCTCCGGCACGACAAGCTCGCTTTCCAGCCCCGCCTGGCCCTTCAGCCCGCGGAAGTTCTCCTCCACCACACCGCCGAGCGCGGCACACCAGGTGCTCAGGTCCACCCGCCCGGTGACCCGGAGCCCGTGCAGGGCCTGCAGCTTGGCGACCGCGACCCACGTCGCCCGGTCGAAGGTGCCGGTCGCCTTCACGGCGTACAGCTTGGTCGCCAGGATCGACTGGACGCCGAGTACCGCAGACCCGGTGGCACCCATGCCGATCTCCGGGGCCAGCGCCTCCCAGGTCGGCCCGGTCATCGTGCCGTCCGAGGCGGTGGGGAAGCCGTGCGCCGTCTGGAAGGCGCGCACCGCTGCCAGCGTGGCCGGGCCGAAGGCCCCGTCCGCAACGAGGTTGAAGCTCTGGGTGTTCAGCAGGTGCTGCAGCGTACGGACCGTGGCGCCCGCGCAGGAGGTGAACGTGTCGGGCCAGGTGCGGGCCGGGATGGTGCTCGGGTGCTGGCCGAGGCGCTTGGCGACGTGCAGGCGCAACAGCGGGAAGGTGGAGTAGAACTTCGCACCGGGGCACTGGGTGTTGTTCCAGTCCCAGTGGCCGGTGATGTTCTGGGCGCCGAAGCCGTACTGGGTGCAGATGGTGGTGGAGAGCTGAACCAGCGACCACCACAGCTTGCCGGTGGGCAGCTCGTCGATGTAGGTACCTTCGTTCTCGATACCGATCGACTGGGTGTTCTGGCCGACGGCGTGCGCGCTGACCATCTGGTATCCGCCGTCCTCGAGCGCGTCCAGGCTGCCGTGCCGGCCTTCCAGCACATGGCCGCCGCGGCTGATGCTGAAGTGGTTTCCGGTGTCCGACCAGCCGTTCTTGTCCATGTGGATGTACTGGACCCGCTCAGCGCAGGCGATGGCCGCCTCCATGGAGAAGTCCATGGTGTTCGGGAACGCCATGTGGTGCACCACGATCCGCCGGGTGGAGCCCGTACGGGTCGTCAGCTCCCCGGCGGGCGGCCGGGCACCCCACTCGTCGCAGCTCATGATGTATGCGGTGTCGGACAGGTCGGCCGGAGCGGCGGCCGAGGCACCGCTCGCACCGGCCAGCTGGCCGGCCCCGAGACCAGCGACGGCGGCTGCGCCGGCGCCGGCCCGCAGGGCATTGCGCCGGGATATGTACACGGGCTCGAAAGACATGAGACGTTCCTCTCCAGGGCTGTCCGGGGTCTCTCGCCGCTACGCCACGCTACTCCGTGTACGCCAGCAGGCAGCCTTCCTTCTAACCCGTTGGCTGCCCCAATGTCCAGGATTTTCAGGATCGTTGACTATCAACACGAAGTCCTGACACCGTAGTTCGGTCTCGTCCACGGACGACGTACGGGACCGGGCTGCTCACCAAGGTGTCCGCCACGAACCAGATTGGGGGCCCAGTCGGCGACGGCTTTCGCCATGGGCTACCAAGATCCGGGCCATTCCCGGACCAACTTCCCCATGTGCTCCGTCAACAAGCCATACTCCCTGGTCAAGCAAGGCGCGGACGTGGAACACCGGCGTCCTCCTCCACCACGGCGCTTCAGCTCGCGGGACTCGTGGCGCTCCCGTTGTGTGCCACGCTGTGGCGGCTATCAAAGGGGAGGATGAGATGACTGAGAAGCTGCTGACGAACAAGCAGGCGCTCGCCGCAGTGATCCAGGCGCTGGGCGGCATATGGGACACGCAGCGTGCCGTACTGGCCCTGCGCGTCGCCGGGTACGAGCCGACAAGCGATGAGGCCGCGGGCAAGGAGGCCCGCCGCCGCCTGCGCGACCTCGCCGATGACGGAGTGATCGTGAGGCCGGATCCGGACCAGGCCGTTTACCGGCTGGCGTGATCGGGTCTTCCAAGCCCCGCCGCTTTACTCGTGGGCGGCGGGGGCATTGGGTCTGTGCGCCTCCTAACGTACGGTCAACACTGGCCTACGGCTCGCGCCCCGGGGCCCTCCGGTCGGCTCGCACATGTGCGAGAGGTGCGAAATCCGCCGCGCTCGCGGTCGTCGCGGTCGTCGCGGTCGTCATCGGGCACTACATCCGCTCATGCAGGGGGTCGAGTAGGGCTGCGGCGGATCGGAGCGTTCTGCGGGGTCTCGCACGGAGCTTGTCGGCGGCGAGTGCAGGTCCCAGCCCGTGCCCGGTCCGCGCAGAGCGGTATGCTGGTCCAGCAACGCGCGGCCCTGCCCGTAGGAGAGACGGGCCCCTGTGTCCTGCACCGGCCAGGGCACTTCGTCAGCACCAACGGGTGCGGGGGCAGTTCCAGTGGCCCCCGCCGGACGAGCCGCCCCCAGAACCTGCCGAGCCGTCCGGCAGGCCGTTCGGGAAGGTGCTATCGCGGTTCCGGTCGCCGGGGAACGGGTCGCGGTAGCGATGGGCCGCGACGGAATGCTGCCCCCGGTCTTCCGCAAGGTGGGCGCCGGCAGTGGTACGCCCGTCGGCAACACCCTCATCGTCTGCGCCTTCGTGGGACTGCTCGCCGCGTTCGTGCCACTGGGCTGGCTGGTCGACCTCACGAGCATGGGCGCGCTGGTCGCCTTCGCCGTGGTCTCGGTCGGTGTCATCGTGCTGCGGGTCCGTGAACCCCAGCTGCCTCGCGGCTTCAAGGTCCCCGGCTACCCGGTGGTGCTCGCCCTGTCCTTGCTCTTCTGCGGCTACCTGATCTGGAACCTGCCCTCCGACACGTTCGTGCTGTTCGCCGGCTGGCTGACGCTCGCCCTGCTCGTCTACTTCTGCTACGGCCGCCGGCACTCGAAGCTGGCCCGCGCCGAGGCGATCATCACGCCTCTGGAGCCGTCCCGGACCGCCTGAGCCCCGGAGACGGCCTGGCTGCAGCCGAGGGCGGATGTCCGTATCTGTGGGTTATACGGCCCCACAGACATGGCTGCGGCCGACGGGGCTGAGAAGACTGGGACCTGCCCGTGAACCGGGCGGGTCCCATCAGCGAAAGACAGGTGAGATGCCATGACGGTGACGACAGCCGCGAACATCAGGGCCGGGATGTACGTGCCGGACACCAAGCTGGCGCGTGAGGCAACCGAGTTGGTCCACGAAGCCGCCGGTGAACTGATCTACCACCACTCACGGCGGGTGTATTTCTTCGGCGTGCTTCAGGGCCGCAACCGTGACCTCAGCTTCGATCCCGAGCTGCTGTACATCGCCGCGATGTTCCATGACCTGGGGCTGAGAGAGCAGTTCCGTACGAGCGGTCGCCGCTTCGAGGTCGACGGCGCTGACGAGGCACGCCGCTTCCTGCAGGCACACGAGGTGCCGGAGGACAGCGTGCGCCGGGTATGGACGGCCATCGCCCTGCACACCACCCCGGGGATCCCCGAGTTCATGGAGCCCGAGGTCGCCCTGGTGACCGCGGGCGTCGAGTACGACGTCCTGGGTATCGGCTACGCGGACATCCCCGCCGCCGAGCGTGAGGAGATCGTCGCCCTGCATCCCCGCCCCGACTTCAAGACGCGCATTCTCGGCGCATTCACGGACGGCATCCGTCACAAGCCGGAAACCACCTTCGGCAACGTCAAGGCGGACGTGCTCCAGCACTACCTGCCGGGCTTCGAACGCGGGGACTTCGTCCGCACGATCCTGGACTCGCCGTGGGCCGAGTAGAGCCCACGGCCCGGGGAGCCGGCCACAGCGCGGACCGGATCGTCGTGATCGTGGCCTTCGACCAGGTTCAGCTTCTGGACGTGAGCGGGCCCTTGGAGGTCTTCACCACGGCCAACCGCTACGGCGCCCGGTACGACGTGCGGGTCGTCTCCGCCACCGGCCTCGACGCGCTCACCTCTTGCGGACTGCGGATCGAGGCGAACGCCTCCATCGAGCAGCTCCCCCGGCACGTAGACACACTGCTTGTCCCCGGCCGCAGAGACTGGCAGCACGCCACCGCCGACGACGGCCTGATCTCACTCGTCGACGGCCTCGCCACACGGGCCCGACGGGTGACCTCGGTCTGCGCGGGCGCGTTCCTCCTGGCCCGGACCGGACTGCTCGACGGGCGGCGCGCCACGACCCACTGGGAGCTGGCGCCCGAGCTCGCCACCGCGTACCCGAAGGTACGCGTGGAGCCGGACCCGGTGTTCGTACGTGACGGCCACGTCGTCACCTCCGCCGGAGTCACCGCGGGGATCGACCTGGCCCTCGCCCTGGTCGAGGAGGACCACGGCGCAGATGTCGCGAGGGAGGTAGCCCGCCAGCTCGTCGTCTTCATGGCCCGCCCGGACGGACAGTCGCAGTTCAGCATCCGGATGACCCCGCAGCCGCCCCAACACCCGCTCGTACGCCGCGCGATGGATGAGATCACTACGGACCCGACCCTCCCGCACGGCGTCGACGCGCTCGCCGCGGGGCTCGGCGTCAGCACCCGCCACCTGGCACGCCTCTTCCGGCAGGAGACCGGCATGACGCTCGGGCGGTACGCCGACGCCGTCCGGGTGGAGGCGGCCCAGGTCCTGTTGTCCTCGGGCACCACCTCGGTCGAGGAGGTCGCGCAACAAGCTGGATTCGGGTCGTCGGAGACCATGCGTCGCGTGTTCCAGCAGACCTTCGGCGTCTCCCCCACCGTGTACCGGGCCCGCTTCCGCACCACATCCGCCCCGGCAACCGAACAGGTTGCCCTACCCCTGCCGAGCTCATGCTGACTCTGACCAGAAGCGTCTACGACGAGATCGTCGACCACGCCCTCCGCGATCACCCCATCGAGGTGTGCGGAGTAGTGCTGCGGCGCCCGCACGAAGACCACTCAACGCGTGTCGTGAGGTTTCGCAACACGGCACAGTCGCCGGTGTTGCACGAGGCACACTCGCGCGACCTCTACGAGGCGTACCGGGCCATGGCCGAACGGCAGGAAGAACTGCACGTCGTCTACCACTCCCACACAGCGAGCGGAGCGTACCCGTCGGCGATCGATGTGGAACTGGCGCAGGAGCCGACAGCACACAACCTGATCATTTCCACGGACTCTCGCACCTTCCTCGAGCTGCGTTCCTTCCTCATCACGGATGGCGTGGTGACAGAGGCGGGTGTACGCATCACGGAGAGCGATGGCGAGTAGAGAAGCCATGCGTGCCGCGCAGGTCAGGACGCGGAAGCGGGGCCGGGCGGCAGGTGGACGGTCATGATCAGGTGGCAGGCCTCGATTCCGGCGCCGCGATAGGTGTGGGCGGCGTCGCCATCGAAGGTGGCGGTCTGGCCTGCTTCGACGGGGTGCTCGGTGCCGTCGACGACGAGGACCATGCACCCGGAGGTGACGCTGACGGTTTCCACGACTCCGGCCTGGTGCGGGTGGCTCGGGTATTCCTCGCCCGGTTCCAGCCGCCAGCGCCAGACCTCGACCGGGGCCGGGCCCGAAGTCGTCAGCATGAGCCTTGCCTCACTGCCCCGCTCCCCCTTCCACAGCGGCATCACAGCGTCGGCGGTCACGACACGGACCCGGGCCTCGCTCGGGCCTTCCATCAGAGTCGAGACGGAGACACCAAGGGTGTCGGCCAGCCTGACCAGGGTGGCGAAGTTCGGGTTGCCCTGAGCCTTCTCCAAGCCGACCAGGGCGCCCTTGCTCACCTTGGCGCGCTGACCGAGCTCGTCCAGGGACAGGCCAGCACGGGTGCGAGCCGCCCTCACGTTGCGCGCGAGCGTGCGCAGGGCTGTCTCAGTCTCAGCCATCCGATCACCATCCTCACCAGTGGATCATTCCATTACACCGCTCGGTCGTTTGGTTGACAAATCGCGGTCGATACGTTGTACGGTTTAGTCGTTCCACTGAAATAGTAAGGGATGTACGTACCGTGATCGCTCTGCTGCTGGCCTTGGGCAGCTCACTCGCCTATGGATGCGCCGACTTCCTCGGCGGCCTCGGAGCCCGCAAGGCGCATGTACTGCGTACCGTGCTGATCGCGGCCCCTGCCTCGCTCGCGGTCGAGCTGGCGCTGTGGCCGTTTCTCGGTGCCTCGTTCAGCAGCGGTGCTCTCGCGTGGGGTACCGCGTCCGGTGTCGCTTCCACCGCCGCATTCGCCCCGCTCTACCGCACGCTGGCGATCGGCCCGATGAACGTGCTCTCGCCCATCACGGCCCTGGTCTCCGCAATGCTCCCGGTGAGCGTGGGGCTGCTCCAGGGTGAGCACCTGGACCTGGCCGGGCTCGTGGGCCTGCCGCTCGCACTGGCCGCGGTCGTCCTGGTCAGCGCCGGCCAAGGCGCGGGGTCGGCTCGCCCGTCGCGTACGGCGCTGCTGCTGGCCTTCGGTGCGGGCACGGCGATCGCCCTGCAGCTGATCTTTCTGCATCAGGCGCCCGCCGACAGCGGAGTCGCACCGCTGATCATGGGCCGCGCCGTCTCCTCGGCGCTCACCCTGGCAGCGGTCGGACTGATGCGCCGCAGGCTGGGCACCGAGCGGCCCGCGTACGCGATGTCGGCCACGGCGGGCGGGCTGGACGCGTTGGCGAACCTGCTCTTCCTGCTCGCCGCCCGCAGTGGCGACCTCGCCGTCGTCGCCGTCGTCACCGCTCTCTACCCTGCCAGCACTGTCCTGCTCGCCCGTGGGGTGCTCTCAGAGCGCATCCACCGCGGCCAGCTCGTCGGCCTGGGCACGGCCGCCATCGCCGTCAGCCTCCTCGCCCTCCCCTGACCTCCACCGCACTCCCCGCACCCCACCTCACAAGGAGCCCAGCATGTTCATCCAGCCCTGGGACGCCGGCCTGGACGAAGCCGAGTGGCAGGCCTGGATCGCCGACGGCCACGACTTCGGCCTCCTGAGTGTCAACGGCCTGCTCGGCGAGTCCCCCATCACGGTCCCCACCCACTTCACTAGCGACGGCAACCACCTCCTGATCCACCTCGCCCGCCCCAACCCGGTGTGGGACACCATCGAGTACGACCCGAACGTCACCTTCACGGTCATCGGCGACTACGCCTTCATCCCCGGCCCCTGGCGCGCCAAGCCCGGCACGAACCCCACCGACGGCGTTCCCACCAGCTACTACGCCGCCGTGCAGTTCACCTGTCAGGCCCGGATCGTCGACGACCCCGAGGCCAAGGCCGAGCTGTTGCGCCGCCAGATGGCCCACTTCCAGCCCGACGGGGACCACGGTCCCGTCGCCGTCGACCAGCCGCCGTACGGCCGGATGCTGTCCGGCATCCGCGGCCTGCGTCTCGAAGTGACCGACGTACGGGCCAAGTTCAAGTACGACGACCACAAGCCCGTCGAACACCGCACTGCGGTCGCCGACCACCTCACCACGCGCGGCGAGGGTCTCGACGTGTCCACCGCGCATCAGCAGCGCCGCCGCCTGGACCGCATCGGTCCTTGGAAGCCCTGAACCTCCTCCCGCAACGCAAGCACAGAACGGAAACCCCGCGCATGACTGTCTTCCGCCTCACCCCCGCCGTCACGGAGGCATTCCCCGACACCCTCATCGCCCTGGTCACGGCCACCGGCCTGCGCGGCCACGAGTCGTGGCCCGACACCGCCGCGGCCATGGACGACCTGGAGCAGCAGCTCGCCGAAGGCACCTGGCAGCCCGCCGACGAGACCGACCCGCGCATCGAGGCGTGGCACGCCGCCTACCGTTCCTTCGGCACGAACCCCCGCCGTATCCGCCCCAGCGTCGACGCGCTCGGCCGCCGCTTCGCCAAGAAGGGCACCCTGCCGCGTATCAACCCGGCCGTCGACTCCTACAACTCCGTCTCCGTCCGCCACGGCCTGCCCGCCGGCGCTTTCGACCTCGACCACGTCACCGGCGACGTAGACATCCGCTACGCGGACGGCAGCGAGGAGTTCACCCCTCTTGGTGAACCCGACGCGATCGAGAATCCCAAGCCCGGCGAGATCATCTACACCGACGCCAGCGTCGTGCTGACCCGCCATTGGAACCACCGCGATGCCCACCAGACCTGCGTCACCGAGGACTCCACCCGCGTCGCCTTCGTCCTCGAAACCCTCCACGCCACGCGCGACGGCCACCTCCTCAAGACCGCCGCCACCGAACTCCAGAACCTGCTCGCCCCGCACACCGAGCAGACCACCATCCACTACCTCAGCCCCGGACAGCCCGAGGCAACCGCCTGACCACTCCGCCGCCTCTCCTCAGGCATGCCCCTCGATGGCGCCCCCGCCCATGCTGGTCAGCTCGCGGCGGGGTGCCACCCGGACAGCCCAGATGCAGCCGGTGCCTCGTCCGGCGGCAGTGCGCCAACGACGCGGCGAGGCGAGGTCAGACCATCGGTGCCGCACAGGAACAAGTAGCAGAGAGCAATACCTCTATCCGGGATGTGTTGTGGCAGGCAGATCTGGCAGCGGCAGTGACCCTTGCAGTCGCTCACGGCGTGCGCACGGCGCGGACGACCCGGGGATGGTCCTTGGATGCCCTGGCCTCTCGCTCCGGGGTGAGCAAGGGCATGCTGGTACTCATCGAACAAAACCGCACGAACCCCAGCATCGGCACGCTGTGCCGACTCGCGGACGCGCTGGGGACGACCGTCTCAAATCTGGTCGAGACCTCCGGGACGCCGCTGGCCCGCGTGGTCCGAGCCGGGGAAGGAGTATGCCTGTGGCGCAGCGAGCACAGTCCCGGTCGAGGCGTACTGCTGGTCGGATCCGAGCCGCCGTCGTCACTTGAGATGTGGGACTGGACGATGTACGACGGCGACCATTACGAAGGCGAGCCCCACACCGCGGGCACCACGGAGACGGTGAGCGTCGTACACGGCTCCCTGGAGATCCAAGTGGCTGACGAACCTCTCGTGCTGCACGCGGGAGACTCGGCGGTCTTCGCCGCCGACCAAGCACACACCTACCAGCACACCGGCCAGGGCGAGCTGCGTTTCGTCCTGGCCTTGGCCCAGCCATAGCCTGCCCTGGCCGTCGCACCTGACCACCCCGGGTGAGCACGCCGGGGAGAAGCCGCGGTGAACGCCCTCCCCCACACCTTGACGCCCCGGGTCTGCTGTACGCGGTGGTGGGCGCAGCTGTCCCGTACGAACCGGTCCGCCTGATCGGCGCGTTCATCCCCACCGTGCCCCTGCTCCTGGCCGCCGGCGCGCTCGCCCGCACCAACGAGGTCAGCCTGCTTCTCGTCATCGCCGTCGCCGCCGGAACCCTCGCAGCGGGTGACTTCCTCGCCCACCGCTCCGGTCGCCTCCTGGGCCACCGGCTGCGCACTGGCCGAGTCGGCCGCCGCGTTCCGGCCGCCGCCTGGAATCGGACCGAGCCGCTGATGACGCGTCACGGCGGTCGCGTCGTGTTCCTCACCCGATTCCTGCCGGTGTCTGCGCCCTCGTGCCGCAGTTCGCGGTGCCATGCGTCTCCCCTGCCGCCGTATCGCTCCCTTTCTGTGGGCTGCCCTCAAGGTCGACCGCGGGTACGCCGCCGCGACGTCCCTCCAGCACGCCCTCGCCGCCCCGAACGGCGCGACTCCACAGCCGATCCGACGCGTGATTCACGCTTGGTAACACTTGATTCGAGCATGAAGATGCGCCATGGTGCTTGAAACAGTCGGATGAGTCACTGTTCGAACGGACGGCTCGCCGCCATCAACGCCCGGATCAGCCGAGGAACCCTGCATGCCGCACGACGCGCACCGCACGATCGACTTCTTCGCCGAGGACGCGCTCCCCGCGCCGCGGGTGACTCCGGCCGAAGCGGCGCGCGCGGCCGACTTCTTCGCCGACATGCTCGACCTGGCCCTCAGGCGACTCGGCCACGGCCCCAACCGGTGGCACCGGGCTCGGCGTCGGCGCTTCGCGACGCGGTGCCGAGGTGATTCCCGGTCCGCAGGCAGGCGACCGCGCCGAGCCACCGCCCTCGACCTCGTACACCGACGGGCAGCCCGGAAGGAACGTGGCGTGCAGCGAGACAAGGACAGCGGAGCTGGGATGCGCCAGAAGCCCCATGACGCACGGCAACGTCACCCTCCGCAGGGGAGGTGCCAAACTCATCAACCGGCGGGGTGCGCTGTGGCTCGCGCTGCTCGCTCAACACCCGTCCGTCGAGCAGGGAAAGGGCGAGGCCTTCGTCCTCCTTGCCGAACGTCACGGTCACACGCTCGGCTGCGCTTTCGTCGAGATCCACGCGGGTTACGACGACACCTGGGTGACCAGCACCTGTGTCGCCGAGCTCCACTCGCCCCCCCCACCCCGTCGGCCGGACGCGGCAAGGGCATCAGCGCACTGCTGCTCGACGAGGTGGACGCTGAACTGGCCAGGCTCGACCTCGGCGATCTCCTCGTCGCGACGTTCGCATCCGACACCGGTGACCGGTGCCCGGAGGAGCAACGGGACCGCACCAGGTCTCCACCTACCGCACCTCAGCGACCTGGTGGTCGAGGTCCCGCCCGGGACGGCCGGACACCCCTTCGCTCCGGTCCTCACCGTCCTGAGGGTCCTCGGCCCTGTCGGGTGAACAGCCCGCCGTCGGCGGCACGCCTTCCTCCGCCGCCCTGCAGATCCAATCTTGAGCCCCCTGGAGAAAAGAGAAGATGATGGACACCATCGTCGTCGGCGCGGGTATCGCCGGCATCACCGCAGCCCGGCTGCTGCAGGCCGCGGGACAACATGTGATTGTGCTCGAGGCGCGGGACCGCGTCGGTGGACGGATCTGGACCGACCGCACGGCAGGGTTCTCCGTCGACCGTGGCGCCTCGTGGATTCATGGCCTCATCGACAACCCCCTCACCGGGCTTGCCGCCGAACTCAACATGGAAACAAGCGAGTTCACGGTCGGGGGCTTCCAGGCCGGCGGGCGGCCGATCGCCGACTACGACGAATCGCGACGGCGGCTGGACGACGGCGCGACACGGCAGTGGATCACCGACGTGAACACGGCGGACGGCCTCCTCCAGGAGGTCGTCGAGGCCTCCGGTCCCGGCGAGACCTACGCCACCGTGACCGAACGCGCCCTCGCCGCGACCGGATGGGAACCCGAACGCGCCGAGCGGCTCCGCACGTTCTACCGGCACCGCACGGAGGAGCAGTGCGGCGCGGAGATCGAGCAGGTCGCCGCCCACGCCCTCGACGAGGACGCCATCGAGGGAGACGAGGTGATCTTCCCTGGTGGCTACGACGTGCTTCCCAGGGCTCTCGCGGAAGGCCTCCACGTACGTCTTGGAACGACCGTGACCGCCATCACGAGGTCGACTACCGGGGTGCGAGTCGACACGGAGGGCGAGTCCTTCGACGCCGCCCAGGTGATCGTCACGGTGCCGTTGGGCGTGCTCAAGGCGGGGACGATCGAGTTCACACCCCCTCTGCCCGAAGACATTGCGGGGCCGATCGCCCGCCTCGGAATGGGCGTGTTCAACAAGATCTTCCTTCAGTTCCCGGACCGGTTCTGGGAGGACGGCGTCTACGCGATCCGGAAGCACGGCCGAGCCGGCGTCCCCTGGCACTCCTGGTACGACGTCTCCGTGGTGAGCGGCAAGCCGATGCTGCTGACCTTCGCCGGCGGTGCCTGGGGGCAGAGTATCGAGCAGAAGACCGACGAAGAGGTGGTTGCGTCGGTGCTCGGCTCCCTCCGTGAGATCTACGGCGACTCCGTCCCCGGGCCCGTGGCGCACTGGATCACCCGCTGGGGCAGCGACCCCCTCGCCCTCGGCTCGTACTCCTACATCGCTGCAGGCTCCACGCACGACGACCACGACGCGATGGCGGGACCCGTCGACGGCGTTCTCCACTTCGCGGGGGAAGCGACCTGGGGGTACGACCCGGCCACTGTCCACGGGGCGCTCCAGTCCGGGCATCGTGCGGCCGAGCGGATCCTCGGTTCGCCGATCTCCCTGGCCGGACTCACTCGGGACGTGAACCGATTCACCAAGTGACACGACGTCTTCACCACGTGCTCGATCAGCGTTGGATCGCCGCCTCTAGCGTTCCGGAATATATTACTCCGCTTGCCAGTTGGCAGCGGAACGTCATGGATCCTTTTGGAGTGACAGTGGAACGTCGCATCGTCCTGCGGGGAGCAGTCATAGGCACCGCGGCCGCAGCCTTCGGCGGCACCCTCATGCACGGGGCCGCCTACGCGGCCCCGGCCCAGAACGGCCCCAGCCCCTACGGCCCGCTGGGCGTTGCCTGATGCGGCACTAGCTAGGGCTTGTGGTCCGGCATTGACTCGGGCAGTCCTGTGTACCAGCCCTGGACGGCCAGCCAGAATCCGGCCAGCACTATGGCAACAAGCACGACGCGGCCTGCGTAACTGGCAACGGACGACCTGATCATCCATCGCCGGGGCAGCAACCACGCTGACAATGCGGCTAGCACTCCGACGAGAACGGTCAGCGGAAGCTCCGCGTACAGCACACTCCAGTCCGGTCCAGCCTCGAATCCGGCGCGCGCCCGGAGTTCGGCATCTGCGGCCCATCCCAGCAGCCCGACGAATCCACCGGCCAGGGCTACCCCGGTACCACTCAGTACTTCAACGCGTTCCCTCATGATCATTAAAGACGCTGGCTACTCCGTGAGAGTTCCCGAAGCTGTCCAACCACACCTTCAAGTGCCCGAACGGGCACGGCTGGACAAACAGCGCCGACGGGGGCTGACACGCCGCCACATCTCATCCCCACTGGCCTTCGCCGCGGACCCGCAGCCGCATCGGCTGCTGACGGTTCCCCGTGCGGAGCGCGGGCGGTACGCGCTCGCGGTCGAGGCGGCATAGACGCTTCGGACATAGCTGGGCGCCTCGCCATTGCGGCGGGGCGCCCTTGCTCACGCTCAGGCGTGCAGGACGGCGGCAGTACGGCGGCCAACAAGTAGGCCGAATCACCCCTGCGCCGCCCCACGGCCGCGGTCACCGAAATGTGTCTTGACCTGCACGGACCAGGACAGGACCATACGTACTGCCTGCTTGATCCCTTCAGGACGGCATCCAACGATGGCCGTGGGGGGCATCACATGCACTGGTACAGGGCCTTCCCCCTTGAAGGTGGGCACGCGGTTATTGATCACGCGGCGAGCGTGAGTTCAGCAGTGTGGTGTCGGTGTTCGTATTCGTTGGGGCTGAGGTGGCCGTTGGCGGAGTGCCGGCGGCCGGTGTTGTAGCGGGTCAGCCAGGCGAAGACGGTCCTGCGGCAGGTATCGGAGCCGCCGTAGTCGTGGGCGCCTTGGAGGGTCTCGCGTTTCAGGGAGGCGTGGAAGCTTTCGCAGGCCGCGTTGTCGGCGCTGGTGCCGACCGCGCCCATCGACCTGGTGACCCCGAGTTGGTCGCAGAGGCCGGCCACGTCGGGGATGAGCCGGCTGTTTGAGCGATCCGCAAGCATCAGAGCCGTGTTCACCAGCCTCACCGCCGCCAGCGGCGGAGTGTGCTGTCTACTCGACACCGAGAGCGACGCCTTCCAAATATGCTGGCTGAACGGTCAGCCGATCCAAGACACGGTTCCCGGCGCCCGCTTCGCCGACTACCGTGATCTTGTTGCAGTGTGGCCCGGCCACGACCAGTGAGGAGCATCTCACCACAGACCCATGAGCTACTGGCCGAACGCGGAGGAAGCCGCCGCGTTCGAAGCATTATGAGACGTCGCCCCTGACACAAGGACCAACCCAACTGGGTTGATCCACAGGTCTTGACTATTACTCATCTGCGCTGGCGAGGTGCTGTGTGCGGATAGACAACAAGAACGCAAATGGGGGGGTGGCTGTTGAGTATCGAATCCCTAGAAGCTGCGCTACCGGGGCTGATGGCGCAGCGTCTCGAGGTTCCACGGCGCATCAACTGGCAGATGGTCTTCGACGGGTTGAGGACTGGGCTGCCAGACGACTAAATCACTTTGGCAGAGTCGTACCCTCGGCTGAAGATCGGGCAATTCCTCACTGTGACGTCGCCGGCCCCAGGAAACGAAGCGGGATTCGTCGAGGCGAAGAAAGAGGATCTCGCCGGTGCCGAGGATATGGCGCAGAAGGGAATGTTCGGCGGCTACCCTGTGTTCCCGGAATCGGGAGGGTTGCTGATGTGGGGCAGCTCGATAGACGGGGACGAGTTCCACTGGCGTACAGAAGGGCAGCCCAACGAATGGACAGTCGTTGTGGCTGGGCGGAATGACGACTGGTTCCACTACAAGGGCAGCCTCTCGAGCTATCTCGCCTGGCTGTGCTCCGGGACGGCCGTACCGCATGGGCTCCCTCCGAACTTTCCGGGACCTGAACCCGTAGTCTCCGTCGGCTAAAGGGGCTCAAAATACTGAGGGTGCCTTGAGCGCAAGGGTCCACCCGTAGTGGGTGATGGCGTCGGGGCCTGCTCCCTTCAGGGGGCGGGCCCAGACGGTGGCTTTATTCACGATTATTGATCACAAACTCATTGGGTTCTCGTCCAGGATGCAGCGGACGTGTGGGCCGCCGAAGTAGCCGCGGACGATGTGCGGCTGACGCTGACGTCTGTAGAAGAAGCGGCGTGTCTCCGCGGCGAGTTCGGCCTGATCGCGGGCTCGGTGCTCTTTGGGCAGGCTGTGTTTGAGGTCGGCGTTGACCAGCTCGTCGGGGTTGAGTTCGGGTGAGTACGGGGGTAGGAAGTGCGGCTCGACGTCGTCGGGGTGGGCGGCGAGCCAGTCACGGACCTTCCTGGAACGGTGGGCGGAGTGTCCGTCGACCACGAGATGGACCTTGTGGGCGAGTCACCCGGTCCGGCGTCCTACGGCACGCTACGAGCGGCCAACCCGACCGCGTCCCGCTACCCCCCATACACGTCGGCGGTTCACGTACTTTGTCGAGGACGTCCCGGCTCAGCGGCGAGTCGATGCTCAGGATGCTGAGCCTGAGCTCCTCCTGCTCACGCCCGTCCCTCACACGTGTGGAAGTGCCCAGGTAGATGCACTCCTCACCGAGGCGGACGAACAAATGGATCCGTTGGAGATGATCCGCGTCCCAGAACCGTGAGGCGACAGGCGCCGGGGAGCACAGCCTGAACTCCTTGTTGTTCCATACACAGCTGGTCGTCAGACTGTCTGTGGCATCCGCGACGATCACGGGCTCGGCGTGCGCGAGGACGACGAACCGATCGCGACGGGCTATGACGGGTTCGATGTCAACGCGATGGACCGGTCGTTGATCTACGGCCGGCGGAGGTGGTGCTCATCACGGGCCGGTCGGCCGAGGCTGTTCAGGCCGACCCGCGGCATGGTCACCTGGTCGCGCTGATCGACGAGGGAGAGGCCCTGTGTCTGTCGCTGACAGATTCCCTGCGTGATGCGCTCGCCGACGCCGATCGGGCTTCGCTGCACGGTATCGCCCGCGACTGGGCTGCATCGGGTGTCTTCTCCACGCCCCGGACCCGGACGGCCTCGCCGGCTTCCTCACACAGGCAGTCGACTCGGCGAGCCGGGCGGTTGAGCAAGGGCATCGCCTCTACTGCTGCTGCTGTTGCTGCTGGAACTGGCCGAAGCCGTACCCGGGGTTGTAGTAGCCGTAGCCGGGGTTGTAGTAGCCGTAGCCGTAGCAGCCATCCCACCAGCCGCAGCACTCATCCCACCAGCCGCAGCGGTCGTAGGAGTTGCTGGTCACGGAGGTCGCTCGGGCAGGAGCGGCCGTGGCCGTACCGGCCGCACCGACAGCGGCGCCACCAGCCAGCATCACACCGGCGGCTGCTACAGCGAGGGATCGCTTGATATGAGGTGCTCGCATGAGTCTTTACCTTTCCTTCCACCACCGAAGATCGAAGGTGGATGCCACAACGCATGAGAACCATGCGGTGCGGTTCGCAGAGGTCACCACGTGAAGCGGGAGCACGTCTCGCGGCAGATCGGTTCCCACCCTTCGGGAGACTTGCCGCCCCCTCTCTGACAGCCTTGGCTGAGACGCCCGCTTTGCCGGGTTAGGCTGGAAGGGCGAGACAGGAGTACACCCCGGCATGGCCAGCACCACCCCCCATAGCTCCGGATCGGATCCGGCGCCCCGCCCGAAGCGGCGAACGTTCTCCGCGGAGTACAAGCTGCGGATCGTCGCCGAGTACGACGCCGCCCCGACCGGCGAAAAGGGCGCGATCCTGCGGCGTGAGCGGCTGTACCACTCGCACGTGATCGAGTGGCGCCAGGCCCGCGACGCCGGTGCCCTGGACGCTCTGACCGACCAGCGGACCTCTCCGGCCCGGCCGAAGCAGGCGGCCGAGCAGGCCGAGCTGGAACGACTGCGCAAGAAGGTCGCGCGGCTGGAGAAGGACCTGGCCCGCCGGGACGCGGCCCTCGAGGTCATGGGAAAAGCCAACGCGCTCTTGGAACTGCTCTCCGAGAGCGCGGACTGAAGCACGCTGCCGCACCGGTGATCGATGACGCTTTCTCGGGTGTCCAGGGCCAGTTGGGGACCACGGCGGCCTGCCGGCTGACCGGACGCTCACGCGCCACCCACTACCGCCACATCCACCCGAAGCCGAAGCCCAACCTGCCCCCAAGACCCACGCCCGCCTCGGCCCTCTCACCGGCCGAGCGGGCCGACATCCTGGAGTTGCTGAACCGGCCTGAGTACGTCGACCTGCCACCCGCCCAGATCTGGGCACGTGAGCTGGACGCAGGGAACTACTGGTGCTCCGAGCGGACGATGTACCGGATCCTGTCCGCCGCGGGGCAGAACGGCGAACGCCGCCGCCAGGCCACCCATCCACCCAAGGCGATCCCCGAACTGGTCGCGACCGGGCCGTCGGAAGTGTTCACGTGGGACATCACGCGGCTGCCCGGACCGGCCAAGGGCATCTGGTTCCACGCCTACGTGATCATCGACATCTTCAGCCGCTACATCGTCGGGCACACCGTCGAACTGGCCGAAACGGCCGAACGGGCCGAGGAGTTGATCCGCGAGACCATCGAGCACAACGGCATCGTGCCCCACACCGTCCACGCGGACCGCGGCACGTCGATGACCAGCAAGAAGGTCTCCCAGCTGCTGATCGATCTCGGTGTCACCAGGAGTCATTCCCGACCCCGGGTGAGCAACGACAATCCTTTCAGCGAAAGCCAGTTCCGCACCACCAAGTACGCACCCGACTATCCAGAACGCTTCGGCTCCCTGGCGCACGCCCGGGAGTGGATGGAGGCGTTCATCGGCTACTACAACCACGAGCACCGGCACTCCGGGATCGGCCTGCACACCCCCGCATCCGTCCACTTCGGCACCGCCCAGGAGGTGAGAGACCACAGGGCCGTCGCCCTCGCCGAAGCTTACGAACGCCACCCCGAACGCTTCGCCCGTCGGCCGAAGCCACCCGAAATACCCGGCGAGGTCTGGATCAACGACCCCACCAAACGAACGCAACCCGAACTACAAACCTCATAGCGACGTAAACGTCTCATTTGACTTGACAACTACCGCCCGGGGCGTGCCCGGTTGCGACTCTCACAGCCATCACGCTAGTAGCACATGCCCCCGTCAGCATCTTGAACAGAAATCTACTGAGTCCCGCAAAACCGCAGGTCGGCGGCCGACGACCAGGCCCGATCCTGTGATGTCCGCCCTCGTGCCATCCTTTTCGACGGTGGCGCCCCGGAGGCGCACATCACCCGCATGGAGCATGGGCGGGTGATGGAGAGGCACGGCGATCGGCGAGCCAGGAGCGGGCGCGACGGTTTAGCCCCGTGAGCAGCGCGGCTGGAACTGGTCCATGCTCTCTCCCGGGCGTTGTCACGTTGTTGGGTGTGTGGGTGTCTGACTGTGCGTCGAGGTGTGGTGGGGCCGGGTGCCGGCCTGGGCTCAGGCCGCAGTAAGTCGGCCGGTGACGCCGGTGATCTGCTCCCAGGTGGTTACTGAGGTTTTCTCGACGAAATGATCTTTGTGAAGCCACGTGACCGCAGGGAGCGGGGACCGAACAACCTGCGAGGACGGGAGCTCAGGGCCAACGCGACGCGATCGGCTAGCGTTGGCGCATGCATACGGAGACATCTCAACCGTCGCTGCCCGAACATGAGCTGGTTGCTACCAGCACCACCGTTGTCTACACGAACCGCTGGATGAGCGTCCGCGAGGACAAGACCCTGCGGCATGACGGTGCCGAGGGCATCTACGGTCTGGTGGAGAAGCCCGACTTCGCTCTTGTCATCCCGTACGCCGACGGCGGTTTCCATCTTGTCGAGCAGTACCGGTATACGGTCAAGGGTCGCTACTGGGAGTTCCCGCAAGGCTCCTGGGAGGACAAGCCGGACGCAGACCCACTCGCCCTCGCACGCGGTGAACTTGCCGAGGAGACCGGGCTGACCGCTGGCGCCATGACGCCACTGGGCCACCTGTTCGGGGCATACGGCTACTGCAACCAGGGCTTCCACGTTCTTCTCGCAACGGACCTCACCGCCGGCGAAACCAACCTCGACGAGACAGAGGCGGGCCTGATCAGCCGCTGGTTCTCCGAAACGGAGGTATGGCAGCTCATCGCCCAGGGCCGGTTCAAGGACGCGTCCTCCATCGCCGCCCTGGCCCTCTTCCAGCGCCATCGCGCAGAACTTGGTGAATAACTGACGTCATGGCCATGCTGGGCGAACCGGCAGGGCCCCGGCGGATCGAGCCACGCGGCCGCGGCGGTTGGCAGACGTAAAGCCCCTGGTAGGACAGGTCTCACCACAAGATCATGTCCGTAACCACCAGAGGCTTCACGTTGGTCACCTATGCTGCCACGCTCGACGTCCCGCGCCACGTCGTGGATCACCTGTCCCACCTGCTGGCCGCGCACCGACGGCGCATCGGCACTCCGCGCGGCAGCCGGGTGCTCGGCCCGTTCCGCCAGGCCGTGCTGGTCCTGCGCTGGTTCCGCGAGCGCGGCTGCGTGCACTGCCTGGCCCGCGATGCCGGCGTCTCCCAGGCCACCTGCTACCGCTGCCGCCACGAAGGCATCGACGTCCTCGCCGACCAGGCCCCCGACCTTCACGAGGTCCTGGACCGCTGCCGACGCGACGACATGACCCACATGATCCTCGACGGCACCCTGATCGAATCCGACCGACTCGCCGGCGTCCGCGACAACGGCAACGACCTGTGGTTCAGCCAGAGACACAAGACATTCGGCGGCAACGTCCAGTTCCTGTCAGCCCCGGACGGCACCCCGCTGTGGGTCTCCGACGCCGAACCCGGCTCCACCCCCGACATCACCGCCGCCCGCATCCATGCCCTACCCGCCCTGTACAAAGCCGCAGCCGACGGCCTGCCCACCCAGGCCGACAAGGGCTACATCGGCGCCGGAATCGGCGTCCTCGTCCCCATCCGACGGCCGAAGGGCCGGTCCGAGCGGGCCTTGCACGCCGACACGCAAACCACGAACAGCCTGATCAGAGGCATCCGTGCACTCGGAGAACGCGCCGCCGAGCTCAAGCAGCGCTGGCGCACCCTGCAGTACATCACTATCAGCCCAAGCAGGATGGGCGACATCGCCCGCGCCGCCCTCGTCCTCAACGGAATTTGGAAATGACCACCGTTGAGAAAACGTCACTGACTTCGGCGTATTAGGGTCCGTCCGGTCTGTCGAGAGCGAGGCCCGTCCCGGCGAGGAATCCGCCGAGGATGCCGTGCCGGTACTGCAGCGCCTTGAGCCGCCTGCGGAGCAGAGTCTCCAGCTCGCTGAGGGTGCGGGCGGCCAGGTTGGCCAGGCTCCGTTTGATGTGCCCCATAGGCCCTCGACCGGGTTACGTAAGCGGATGGTCATTTCGGCTCGGTGTTCGGATGCGGTCATCAGGTAGCGTCGGGGGCCGGAAGTGGAGTGAGATGCCGCTGAACGCGGACAGGAACCGCTGGGCCCCGCCCACGCTGCGGAAGCCCTTCATGGCCCGTTCGCGTTGCCTCGTCGGCTGGTGGCTGTTCTCGGCCCGGTTGTTCAATCCCCTATGGGAGCGGTGCTCCACCGAGGGCATGACCTCGCGGTGAGCGGCGTCGCAGGAACGCAGCTTGTCGGTGACGACCACTCGCGGCACCCCGCCCGTCGTCGTCATCAGCCTGCGGAAGAAGCGCCTGGCCGCAGCCGTGTCCGCCGGTCCTGCACGAGGATGTCCAGGACATTGCCGTCCTGGTCGACAGCCCGCCACAGATACTTCTGCTGGTGAAGCCCAGCAGAGCCTGCGCCACGGCAAGGGTGACCAGCTCGGAATCCGTCAGCTGCGGCGGTCGGCCAAGCCATCGGGTACCTCCGATCTCGTCGTCGATCTTCACGTACAGTGCGGTCAGCAGGGCGTCCAGGTTGTTCGTCAACGCCGTTGCGTTTACGTCCGTGAGCGGGTCGAGAGTCCGTGTTCGAAGAACGCGACGGTGCTGTGGACGGTGTAGTTCTGGCTGGTCGTGGGGTGTTCTCCGGCGTTCGGTCCGTACTTGCTGGTGGGGTTCTTGCGGGTGCGGGCCTTGACGCGGTGCCGGTGGCGGGCGGGGTGCAGGGCGTCGAGGACGGCTCGGCCGATGGTGCCGACGAGCTCGGCGGGTCCCGCCGGGGGCAGGATCCCGGTCGCGGTGGTGACGGTGTCGGCGGCGGTGGTCTGCAGGACGGTGAAGCTGATGCGGTCCATGTCCAGGCCGGGCTGGGTGCAGGCGGTGTCGGCGGCGGCGCGGATGAGGGCCTGGTAGGTAGTGAGTAGGGCGTATACCTCCTGGTCGAGGCCGGTCAGGCTGCGGGAGCGCAGGACACGGCCATCCAGCATGGTCGCCTTGATCGAGAAATACGTCGTCTCCGACTGCCACCGCTCGTGGTAGAGATCCACGAGCCCGGCGGCTGGGTGGGCGGCCGGGTCGAGGAGGCTGGTGAGCAGGCGCCACTGCTCGGTGCGGACGGTGCCGTCGGCCAGGGTTGCGGTGACGGACGCCTCGATGACGCGGACGGTCAGCAGGACAGGCAGGACGCCGTAGCCGATCCGGGCCAGGGAGGAGCCGTCACCCAGGTGCCGGAAGGGCGTGGGTATCCGGCGGGCGGAGGAGCGCACCAGAAACTGGGCGCCGGTGGCCTGGACGTCGCGGGCGAAGGTGTTCGCGTGGAAGCCGGCGTCGGCCAGCAGGAGCATCGTGCGGTCCAGGGCGCCCAACAGGCAGCCAGCGTAGGTGAGTTCGCCGTCGGTCTCGGGGCCGAATGCGGCGGCGATCACGGCACGGGTGCCACACTCGACCAGGACCACGAGTCGCAGCAGCGGGTAGCCGAACTCCACGCTCTCGCCCACTCGCTTGGGATAGCGCCAGGTGAGCGCCTCCTCGTCGGGCACGTGCAGCAAGGTCCCGTCCACGGCCACGGTCCGAAGCCCTCGGTAGAACGAACCGGGCTGCCCGAGGTTGGCGACGGGCCCGGCGAGGATCTCGAACAGCCGCCGCAGCGGTGCTGCCCCGACCCGCCGTCGGGCCCTGGACAGCGAGGAGACCGCCGGACGTATCAGCGGCAGTCCCTCCAGCCCCGCCGTCAACTTGCCCCACACGCCTCGATAGGAGCAGTCCTCGAACAGGGCCAGCGCGAGGACAAAGAAGACCACGACCCGGGACGGCAGCAGCCGCAGCCGCTTCTCACGTGACCCGGTCTCCTCGATCACCGCGTCCACCAGTACGAAGTCCACGACCTGGGTCAACTCACCCAAGTGGCCGGGTGCGTACACACCCCCGGCCGCCTCGACCGTGCGCATGATGACAGACTTCTCCTGCAACGGGACTCCCGATGATCTTCTTGCTCGACACAAGCTGATCTATCAGGACGTCCCGTTGCGTCATTCACCAGGGCTTGACCTGCGACTCAAGACTCAAACGCAACGGTGTTGGGTTGTTCGTCACACAACGATCTTGGACGCCCTGTCTGCGTTCCCGGACACGCCGTCAGCATTCGAAATGACTCGTCCAGACCCGTGGCCGCGGTCGTACCACCGTCAAGGGACCACCCTGTGGCCGGAATTGGTGGTCTTGCCGGATCTCTCCAGAGTGTTTCACCATCTGTATTCAGAAGGGAACGTTGAACACGGGGGTGGGCAATGTCCTCGGGGACGAGCGGTAGTTACTGGGCCGACAAAGCGTTGCCCAGCGTGTTCAAGCACGAGCTCCTCAAGGGCTATCTCGCACAGTTCGGAGGGATGACCGGCTCGCGCGCACGCGACAAGCGGGTGGTCTATCTCGACGGTTACGCGGGCGAGGGCCGCTACGAGAACGGTGAGCCGGCCTCGGCCGAGATAGCTCTGCAGATCGCAGCGCATCATCGCGCCCACGGGCTGACGATGGAGTGCTTCTTCGCCGAGTCGGACGTCAAGTCGTATGCCCGGCTGCTCGATGTCGTGCAGCAGTACAGCGCCCGTGGGGTGCTCGCTCGCCACTACCAGGGGGAGATAGGCGATGCCCTCGACAGTCTCGTGCGCCGGGCCGAGCGCGCACCGCTCTTCCTCTTCCTCGACCCGTGCGGTCTCACCCTGCCGCTGGTGCGTCTGGTCGACGTCCTCGCCCGGCAGCGCCCTCGCCATCAGAAGTGGCCGCCGACCGAGCTCCTGATGAACTTCAGCATGATGGCGGTCTGGCGCCTTGGCGGGCATGTCCGCTCCGCGAAGGGCAACTCGAAGTCTCTGCAGCGTTTCGACGACGTGTGCGGCGGCTCCTGGTGGCGCACGTATTTCGCCGATGCCGCTGCCACCCCGCACAAGGAAGCTGTCGCGCAGGACGCCATCGATGCCGTGGCCGCCGAGTACGCGCGCCGCCTGGAGGGGCGCACCGGCATGCTGGTGCAGTCCGTGCCAGTCGCTCACTCGCCGCGCAAACGCGCGGTCTACCGGCTCGTGTTCGCAACGCGCAGCCAGTACGGGCTGTGGGTCTTCGGCGACAATGTCGCCCGGGCCCGGGACGCGTGGTGGACAACCCTGGACGCGCAGGAGGAGGAGAGCACCGGGCAGATGTCCCTCGTCCCCCACCGGCCCGACCCTGCCGAGGTCACGGCCCGGGCCGTACCTGAGATCGCTGCCAACCTCGAGAAGCTGCTCGCACGCACGCGCCGGCCTGTCCGGCTGGTCGATCACACCCTGGAAGTCTTCGGCAACTACTACGGCCAGGTCCCTGAAGCAGCGGCTCGCACCGCGGTCCAGTTCCTTCACGAGCGGGGAAAGACCGGACCCAATGGCGTCGGCAGCCGTCGGGTACGCGAGATCACGGTCAGCCCCGCCGCAGCCTGATCTTCCGCAGGAAGTCCGGACGGGCTCAGACCCCGCTCACGACTCCCGGGTAGTCGCGCACCTGCAGCTCGAGGGGGAACTGTCCGATGTCCTTGTGGGACTTGCTCCAGCGCGAGCCGAGCTGCTTGACGAAGGCCGCCGTGCCTGCGAGCCGTGCCTCCTCGACGATGGCCTCGGCCCAGACCATGTTCATGGGACGCGCGCCGGCTCCCGACTCGCCCCCGACGATCACCCAGTCGATGTTCTTGAGGTCCAGGCCGGTCAGAGGCCCGAGCAGCGGCTCGCAGGACAAGAACTTCACCGCTGCCGGCACCTGCCGCAGATCGTCGACGCGCGGCAGTTCCTTCGCACTCTCCACCGAGACGCCCATCCACAGGTTCGCCGGCCAGTCCAGCCGGTCGGCGACCTGCCGCAGCCGCCGGGCCCGCTTGGTCAGCACCTGATAGGTGTGCTGCGGCGTATTGGCGATCACGTCGAAGACGCGGCGCACGTAGTCGAGCGGCACCCGGGCATGGAACAGGTCGCTCATCGAGTTCACGAACACGGTGCGCGGGCTCTTCCACGCGTACGGCACCGCGAGCGCGTCGGGATGCACGCTGAGCCCGAACCCCGGCCCGGACGTCCGCGGGTCGCCGTCCGCCTGGTACTTGGGCGAGCCCATCGCCTTCAGACGCCTCGCCAGAGTCAGCGCATAGCAGTTGTCACACCCACTGGAGACGCGGTCACATCCTGTCGTCGGGTTCCATGTCGCTTCAGTCCACTCGATCGCGCTGCGCTCACCCACTGGCGGACCCTCCGTCCCCTCAACCCAGCCCCGCCACGACCACACGAACACGGGACGCCGACAGTCCAACGAGCCGTAGCCCCACCGGACATCGGCATTCAACCATCCCCGGCGTCCAGAACGCCTCCCAATCGGATGTCCCCCTGGGAGCCGTCTACGATGCCGAACCCGCGCCTCGCACAGTCGACGACATCATCGCCGACCCCGACCGGCAAGACGCCGACCATGGCGCGGTGCCCGAGCGCCGCCAGGGGCCGAAGGCCCGGTCGAAGTGGTTGTGCGGCTCGGTGACCGACACCGCCGCGCAGGTGGTGTGCGCCGTGTTCAACCGGGCAGAGCACCGCGACCCCGGACACCGCCGTCCCTGGGTCGTCTTGGTCGAAGGTGCCCGCCATCAAATCGACCTCATCAAGGCCGAAGCACGGCAGCGCGGCGTGGACGTCCACATCATCGTCGACCTCATCCACGTGCTCGAATATCTGTGGCGAGCAGCATGGTGCCTGCACGACAGCGGCGATGCCTCCGCCGGGAGCTGGGTCGCCCGTCACGCCCGCGTCCTGCTGGGCGGCTGCGTGCAGCAGACCGCCGCCGCACTCGAGGAAGCCGCCCTCGCCGCCGGAATGCATGGCGCCCAGCGCAAGGGCATCGACGAGGCCGTGAATGAACTACCTGTCCGGCAAGGCCGAGCACCTGCGCTACGACACCGCCCTTGAACGTGGCTGGCCGATCGCCACCGGGATCATCGAGGGAGCATGCCGGCACCTGGTCAAAGGCCGCCTGGACATCACCGGCGCCCGCTGGGGCCTCTCGGGTGCCGCCTGATCGACTGCACCCTCATTGGATCTGCACCCATCCGGGATTATGGCCGACGAGATCCGCAGCCTCGACGGTGACCGAGTCATCGCGATCTTCATGGGTTGCCGTCGGCCTGAGGGCCGGTTTGCATCCGGCCTGGGCACGTCGTCGCTTCCACGAGATCCGCTCACCCGAAGTACGTCGTGGTCTTGCTGACCCATTGGGACAGTGTGATCTGCATGGGCAGGGCCGCCCGGTCCGGGCTGCGGCGACGGGGCGAGGCGTGGCTGCATTCGGCCCGGGTGACCGCGCACATCCGCCGATTTTGGCCTCTGCCGCAGGCCAGGGCGTCGCGGAGAAGGGACAGATGTGCCGCGACGGCTGCGAGGCAGTCATGCTCGTCCCGGCATGTGTCGCAGGTTGCCAGGTGAGACCCCACCGCGCTCGCCTCATCGGGTGCGAGAGTCTTGAGCGCGTATCCTGCCAGCAGTTCACAGAACCTGCGGCATTCCTCGACGGCTGCCTCGTCGCCGTACTCCGTGGTCAGGCAGTGGGCTCCGATCATGGCGAAACCTCCGTTCATAGTCTCACCATCTCCCAGGAACGGCCCCCCGCGCGTCGTCCCCGCGCAGCGATTTACGGCTACCACGGCCGCAGTATCCACCGCGCCGGCCTACGGCCGGGGCGGAACACGGAACACCGTGCCGACGATATCTTCGCCCGACTCAAACAGATCACGCACGTCTGGCAGATCGCCTTCCACCGGCTCCGATCGGCGGTGAGGCATGCTTCACCGAGCCCGGCGGCGTCGGCGGGGCGGAGACTGGAGCCCCGCCGAGCCGGGCGGGCCTCTGGTGTCAGCGGCCGTGTTGTTGAGGCCGGATGAGGAGCAGGGCGATGTCGTCGTTCCGGGGGGCGGACCGTTGAGCGTGGTGGATGAGGGTGTCGGCGAGGGCGTCCAGGGTCTGGCCCTGGGCCTGTGCGAGCTGGGCGGCGAGGTCGGCGGTGGCGTCCTCGATGTCGATGCCGGGGGTTTCGACGAGTCCATCGGTGTACAGGGCAAGCACTGCCCCGGGCGGTAGGGGGACGTCGGTCTCCGGGTAGTCGGCCGCGGGGTCAATGCCGAGCAGGAGCCCGGGCGTCAGCGGAAGGATCTCAGTGTGTAGGTCGGGGTGGCGCAGGAGTGGGGGCGGGTGGCCGGCGGTGGCCAGGCAGGCGCGGTGGCGTGCCAGGTCGAGCTGGACGTAGAGGCAGCTGGTGAACAGGCCGGGGTCGAGGTCGGTGAGCAGGCGGTTGATGCGGGCGAGGACTTGGCCGGGCGATGCGCCGGCGGTGGCGTGGACTGCGGTGCGGACCTGCCCCATGAGGGCGGCGGCGTTCACGTTGTGGCCTTGGACGTCGCCGATTGCTGCGGCGGCAAGGTCGGTGTCGAGATGAATGAGGTCGTAGAAGTCGCCGCCGACGTCGATGCCGTGAGCGGTGGGGAGGTAGCGGGTGGCCACGTCCAAGCCGGGGACGCGGGGCAGTGCCTGGGGCAGCAGGCTGGCTTGCAAGCTGTGGGCGAGAGCTTGATTGGCGTCGTAGAGGCGGGCGCGGTCCAGGGCCTGGGCGATCAGCCCGGCGGTCGAGGTGAGGACAGCTCGTTCCTCGGGCGTGAAGGGATGCGGCCGGTCGTACGCGAGGACCAGCGAGCCGACGGGGCGGCCGGAGGTGATCAGGGGCAGGAAGGCCCAGGCGGCCTTGCCGTCCTGCAGGACGGCGGGGGGATATGCGCGCTTGAGATCCGCAAAGGTGGCGTAGAAGCTGGGGACACCGCTGGTCAGGACACGCACGGCAGGAGTGTCCGAGGCCAGGGGGGCGCCGTCGAAGCGGCCCATGAGTTCGGCGGGGTAGCCGCGGTATCCGATGATCCGCAGCCGGCCCTCCTCGGCGATCATCAGGGCGAGGGCTTGGGCCTCGAAGGCGGTCGGGACCAGGTCATCGATCCGGGCGATCACGTCCATGACCCCGACGGCCTCGGTCAGCGTGGCGGCAAGGTGCATCAGGAGGTGGTGGGCGGTCGACCGACCCGGTGCGGCCGGCGGTGCCGGGTGCAGAACCTCTGACGTCTCCGAGGCAGGGGACGGGGAGGCCGGGGTGATGCGGACGCTGATGCCGCAGACGTTCGGGTACAGGTGGAAGGCCAGCCACCGGTCCGGTGGGCGCAGGACGGTGAAGGAGGTGGCCTCCTGGCTGAGCACCGCGGCCCGGTAGCGGTCTTCGACGACTGGGTCGTCCAGCCACGGCAGGACCTGCCGGGGCAGGACGCCCAGCAGGTCGACGGCGCTGGCACCGAGGAGGTCGGCGGCGGTGGTTGTGATGAAGGTGATCCGGCCGTCAAGGTCCAAGGTGCAGCATCCTCCGGGCAGGCGCTCGGCGAAGTCCGCCGCTGCCGCCTCCTGGGTCGGCCCGCGAGCGCGGGCACGCAGGGGGGCCAGGACCTGCGGCTCGGACCCGGGCAGCATCGGGTGGCCGCTGTCGGCGGCCTGCCGCAGGAGAAGGCCCAGGCGGCGGCAGGAGGTACGGACCGCATTGCGTTCGTGTCGGGTCATCGGCGATGGATGCGAGCTGGGCCACCGCACCACCAGGGCACCCCAGACGGTGGTGCCGGTGGTGATCGGGGCAGCGGCCGCCGAGAAGGGGTAGGGCAGCGCGAGCGCCATCTGCGGGTAGTACCGCGCCATCTCTTCCTGGCCGCCTATCCACACCAGACGCCGCTCGCGCACAGCGTCGGTCGCCGGGGTGCGGGCCGCCAGCGGCACCTGCGTCCAGTGCGCGGCGATCTGCCGGGGAACCCCCCTCAGCACCGCCAGCCGCAGCACCCGCTCGCCCGGCGGCAGCAGGTACACCAGCCCCCCGGAAGCGTCTGTCTCCCGCATGAACTGGTCCAAAGCGGCGCAGAGTAGATGCGTGCCCGAGCCTGTGCCAGTGCCAAAGCCGGCAAGGTCCCTCATACTCTCACCCCCCCGAGCGGCACCAGGCAGGGATCCCTCCAGGCGCCTGAAGCGGCATCTGGCCGCCTCCGCGCTGATGCCCAGGCCAGCACCGATCTGCGCCCAGCTCGCCCCGGTTCGTCGGTCCGCCAACACCGCACAGCGCACCAGCTGCCCGGCCAACCCGGGCACCTCCGCCACCGCGGCAACATGGCAGCCCTCCGCTCCTCGCCCCGGGCGCGAGTCGCTCACCTGCTGGGTTGCGGCCTGCACCTGCGTCAGGAGATCCGCTTCCGCGAACACCAGCGCCTGCCGCGCCTCCGCCGCCGCCTGCCAGCGACGCCTGGCTCGCCAGGCCGCCTGCCGATGCGCCTGACGGCAATACCGCCGACCCGGGCCTGCCGACTCCGGCAGTAGAGCTCCACACCAGCCACACCGATCGTCACCCATACACCGATCGTCGCCCATATAGGGAAAATATGCTCTATTGCCGTGACGACGTGCTGCACACGTCTACCGGGGCGGTGGCGGCCGTACCTATACGTCGGCAGGCATACGTACCGATCATGTCGGCATCAAGATGCCCAAACTGCTGTACTTACTGAGTTTCGCCACGTGATGTCGCTGGAGCGCGTGCCCTGAACTGCAGCGAAGGGCAACCGCGACGCGACATCACGCAAAGATCGTCAGTAGACGCTGCGTAGATCGGCACTCGCTCATGGGCGGCGGTTCGGACGGTTGTCCTAGCGGTGGGTCGTCCACGCCCTGCGGAGCAGGCTACGGACGGTGATGATCGTATCGGCGAGGTCGAAGAACGCGTCGATGACCGCGACACGGCGTTCGTAGCAGCGGGCGAGCCGGTAGAAGGCGCTCTGCCAGGCGTGGGTGCGCTCGACGTGCCACCGCTGGCTCGCCTGGATCGGTACCTTCTCGCCCTTGTGCGCGATGCGGCCGTACAGACTGCGCGCGGCGAGTTCGGCGCGGGTCTTGTCCGAGTCGTAGCCGGCGTCCAGGTGCACGGTGATGGCCTCGGGCAGCGGTCCCAGGTCCACCAGCAGGTCCAGGGTTGGAGCCCGCAGCGGAGAGTCGTGGCGGTTCGCTCCGGCGAGGACCTTGCCGAGCGGGATCCCATAGCCATCCGTCATGCCGGAGCGTTTCAGGCCCTGTTTGCCGCGGTCGACCGGCAAGCGCCCGGCCGCTTCTCCGCCGCCGGGGTCCTTGGTGATGGAGCCGTCGACGGCGATCTGGTCGAGCACGAGCCCGACGATCCGGTCGTAGGACTCAAGCGCGATCTGTTTGAGTCGGGTGAAGACGCTGAGCCGGATCCACTCGTTGCGGCGGTTGCGGATCGTGGTCGCCGAGCAGGTCGCGTCGGAGACCGCCTGGTAGGAGCAGCCAAACCGCAGGAGCTGGAGCAGCTTGTCGAACACGATCCGGTCGCTGATACGGCGGCGGTGGCAACCCAGCGGGTGGGCCGGATCGACCCGCAGGGCGCTTGGGCAGCAGTGCCGCGAATTGATCCCAGAGCGGGTCGGTCAGCCATGATGGAAGGACGGGTACAGATCTCCCCAGTGGTCACAGAGCGCGCAGCTCCATGATCACCGGGGCCTGTTCCCATCTTGTTGCCGGGGCTGCCCACGCCGCCTATCTGCGCGAGCTCTTAGCTTGACTCTGACGCGTAAATAACCGCAGGTGAGTGGGGGTTTCTGGCAGGGGTGTTGGCCCGATCGGGGGTATCTCCGCCGGGCTTTGGTCGCGCTCGGTCATCCAACGGCTTCCATCGGGTCGAGGGTGACCCGGTAGCCGAGTTCGTTCAGCCGGGAGACGGCTCGGCGTGCAGCCCGTTCGGGGTCTCGTTGAGTCAAGTAGCTGCAGCCGAGCTCGTGGTAGGGCACGTGGTCGTGGAGCATGTGCCAGACCGCGGTGATGATCGAGTGCTCGACGGCGACCAGCGCCTTGATCGGACCGCGGCGCGAGGTCAGCCGTTTGTAACGTGCCTGTAGAAACGAGTCCTTGGTCCGTGTTGCTCCGAACGCGGCCGCCCCCAGTGCCCCTTTCAGGTAAGGGCTGCCGGGCCGGACCCGGGTGCTACGGACCCGGCCCGCCGATTCGTGGTGTCCCGGACACAGCCCGGCCCAGGAGGCCAGGTGCTTGGCCGAGGGGAACCGGGACATGTCACCGCCGGTCTCGGCAACGATGACCTCAGCCACCGCCCGGTTCACTCCCGGGATCGTGTCCAGCAGGGCCAGCGCCGGGCGAAAAGGGGTCATCGCCTCCTTGTCGCGGGCCGTCAGCTGGTTGATGGCAACCCGACAGGTGGTCGTACTGCTCAAGGCAGAGGCGAGTCAGGAAGGCATGATGTTCACGGAAGCGGCCGGTCAGTGCCTGGCTCAGCTCGGGAATCTTGCTCCGCATGCGGCGCTTGGCGAGGTCGGCGAGGACACGCGGATCGCGCTGCCCGTCGATCAGGGCCTGGAGCATGGCGCGGCCGGAGACGCCCAACAGGTCGGAGACGATGGCGGAGAGCTTGATGCCGGCGTCCTCCAGGAGCTTCTCCAGGCGCTGAACGATCTGGACGCGTTCGCGGGTGAGTTGGGTGCGGGCCCGGGTGAGATCCCTCAGTTCGCATACCAGTTGCGGAGGTACGAAGGAGGCCCGTACCAGTCCGTGGGAGCCGAGTTGGGCCAGCCAGGCGGCGTCGGAGACGTCGGTCTTGCGGCCCGGCAGGTTCTTCACCTGTCGGGCGTTGACCAGGATGACGTTCAGTTCCTCGATCAGCAGGTAGAAGAAGGGCTTCCAATAGTCGCCGGTCACCTCGATCACCACCAGGGTGACGTCCGCGTCGAGGAGGTGTTCGGGCAGGTCGAGGACGGCGTTGGTGGTGGCGCCGAAGGTCGTGGTCTGCTGGGTGAACGCTCCCTTGCGGCGGGAACTGGGGATGCGGACGCACACCTTGGAGAAGGCCACCTGGTACCTGGCCACCAACCTGCCCCGCCCCGACGCACCCCACGCCTCCACCAGCCCGCACCCGCCCGCCGACCTCGCCGAGATCGTCCGCCTCTACGGCCTGCGGCCATGGATCGAGCAGAGCTACAAGCAGATCAAGGACGAACTCGGCTGGGCCGACTTCCAAGTCCGCTCAGACCGTGCCATCCGCCGCCACCAGACCCTGGTCAACTGCGCCTTCTCCTTCTGCTGGGACCAGTGGTTCGCCCCACCCGGACCGCTGGATGCCACCGCGCCGGACCCGTGCCCCGACGAGGGGCCACAGAGGGGGCCCAGCCGAACCCCACCAGCCCCAACCACCCTGCTGCCCCAGGGCCTTACGCGCCATCCGCTCCTGGCTCACCCCCGCCATCACCCTCACCCGGTGGTGGCGAGCCTGAACGGACAAGGACCCACCCTCCGAACTCCAAGCCCTGATCGACCAAGTCACCACCGGACATGGCAATGACCTATACCGTCGGAGGAACTACCGGTAACCGGCTTGGCCTTGCCGCAGCAGTTGCAGGTGACGGCGTGCGCTTTGGCGTAGCAGGGCCCGCAAACCCGCTGTCCGCCAAGAGGCGATCCCAAACGACGAAGTCGGCCGCACACGGGACACGAGGGCACGACCACCGGCTGCGCTCCCGCCTCGCACAGGGGGCGGCGATGAACCGCAGGACTTCCGGCACCGGCGCCGAGGCACCCTCTCGTGCCTGGCGCCTTACCACCCTGCTCCGGCATCTCGAAGCCCAGCGCAGGTTCCTCATCTGGTCCAGGGCAGGGTGAGTGGTACCTGATGCGGGACGGGACCACCGTCACCGCCGGCCCCGCGTAGGCGTGGAGGCGCAGGCCGATGCCGCTGTCGAGTGCCCTCCGGAGTAATAGTGAGCCCGGGTGGGGGCCACCATCCAGGCTCGACGTGCAGGTGGGCAGTCGCCCGCCTAGCGTGTTGGCGAACGGAAACAACCACGCAGCTTGGCGTGCCACCGGTTCAAACGGGCTTTAGCGACGTGGGTGTCGGCATGGGCAGTGCCGTGGCGCCATGGCTGCCCGGTGCGCGTCTTCCCCACCCCTCAGGGAGTTCGGCATGTCCCGTATCACCATCAACGGCGTCACGGTGGACCCGCTGGCCCAGGCAGCTGACCTGGCCACCGCATCGCTGGTGTCCGAGGACGCCTCCGCGTCCAACTACCTCCTCGTCCAGACCACACACCCACCCACAGCCGAGGAGAAGGAAGAACTCGCGGCGCTTGGGGTGGTGATCCACGAATACGTTCCGGACGACACCTATCTGTGCGGCTTCCGTCCTACGAATCTGGATGCCGTGCGCGCCCTGTCCTTCGTGGCCTGGGCGGACGTGTACTTCAAGGGCTTCAAGATCGCCCAGTCGCTCCGGTCGAAGCGACTCCGTCCGGGGTTCGCCGTGCTGGTCGACCCCATGGAGGCGGTGGGTCCCCAGACCTGGACCGTCGACATTGTGCTGCACGAGGACGTCGAGGTGAGCTCGGACCGGCTCCGGGACCGGATCGCGACGGCAGCCGGTGTCAGCCCCGGCGACGTCGAGCCCGACCGCGACAAGGTACGCATGACCGTCCGGGGGGAGGACCTGCCCGCGCTGGCCGCGCTCGACGAGGTGAAGGAGATCGAAGAAGTCCCGGAGAGGGTACTGTACAACACCGTCTCGGGGAACCTGATGCACGCCCACGTGTTTTTCAACGGCACGAAGTTCCGGGGCGAGGGCCAGATCGTGTGTGTCGCCGACACCGGGTTCGACAAGGGGTCCACCACCAATGTGCACCCCGCCTTCACCGGCCGGGTCAAGCGCCTGGTCGCCCTGGGTCGTACGAGCCCCGCGCGGACGGACGACCCCGACGGGCACGGCACCCACGTGGCGGGCTCCGTCCTCGGCGACGGGACGTCGGCGTCAATGGGCGGAGCCATCACCGGCACAGCACCCGAGGCGAGACTGGTCCTCCAGTCCATGCTGGCCGACGACGGCTCGCTGTCCGGTATCCCGCAGAACCTGCATGACCTGTTCGAGCCGCCCTTCCTGGAGGACGGGGCGCGGATCCACACCAACTCGTGGGGTCCGATCACCCCGGGCCTTCCGTACAACAAGAGCGCGCGCGAGGTCGATCAGTTCGTCTGGGACAACAAGGACTTCGTCATCTGCTTCGCCGCGGGCAACGACGGTACGGACCGCGACGGTGACGGTCATATCAACCTGAAGGCCGTCAGCGGGGAGACCGGGTCCAAGAACATCATCACCGTCGGCGCCAGCGAGGGCGACCGCCCCCAGATCCCCCACACCTATGACGAGCTGAGGCCGCTCTCGTACCCCGCCCCGCCGATCCGCGGCGACAGGATGGCGGACAACCCCGCCGGGATGGCGGCCTTCAGCAGCCGCGGCCCGACCCAGGAGGGGCGGCTCAAGCCCGACATGGTCGCTCCCGGCACGGCGATCCTTTCGACACGCTCGCGGATCGCGCCCGACCACGGTCTCTTCGGCGTCTCCACGGATTCCGCGTTCATGTTCGACAGCGGCACCAGCATGGCCACCCCGCTGGTCGCCGGCTGTGTGGCGGTACTGCGCGAGACGCTGGTGAAGAACGGCACGCCGAAGCCCAGTGCAGCGCTCATCAAGGCCATGCTGATCAACGGTGCCGATGAGCTCAAGGGCCAGTACATCCCCTCCGAGGCGGGCCCCTCCCCCAACAACAACTCGGGCTTCGGCATCGTCAACCTCCAGCGCGCCGTCGTCCTCCCGACCGATGCCGGCCAGGCGGGCTTCACCGACGCCGAGGAACTGGACCAGGGAGAAGAGCGCGCGTTCAGCATCAACATCCCCGAGGGCGCGACCCGTACCCTGAAAGTCACCCTCGTCTGGACGGACCCCCCTGGTCCGGCCCTGCAGAACGACCTCGACCTGATCGTCCGCGCAGGCGGTCAGGAACGCCACGGCAACATGGGCACGGATCCCGGGTTCGACCGCGTCAACAACGTCGAACAAGTGCACTGGCGGGAGATCCCTACCGGGGAGGCCGAAGTCGTCGTCAGCGCCTTCCGGATCACCCAGTTCGCCCAGCCGTACGCCGTCGCCTGGCGCATCCTCTGACTCGTATACGGGCAATGTCTCGGCCGGCCGGGGCGGGACGTGATCACGGGTCGGGTGCTATCCGCCTTCAGGTCAGGACAATCGCATCCATCAAAGACGCGGGTTCCTGGTCCGGGTTCAGCGCGTACAGCGCCTGGTCCAAGCTTGACTCTGACGCGTAAATAACTGCAGGTGGAGGGGGTTTCGGGCAAGGGTGTGGGCCCGGTCGGGGGTCATCTCCGCCGGGCTTCGGCCGTGCTCGGTCATCCAGCGGCCTCCATCGGGTCGAGGGTGACCCGGTAGCCGATTTCGTTCAGCCAGGACACGGATCGACGTGCGGCCCGTTCGGGATCTCGTTGGGTCAAGTAGCTGCCGCCGAGCTCGTGGTAGGGCATGGGGTCGTGGAGCATGTGCCAGACCGCGATGGTGATCGAGTGTTCGATGACGACCAGCGCCTTGATCAGACCACGGCGCAAGGTCCGCCGTTTGTAGCGTGCCTGCAGGAACGAGTCCTTGGTCCGTGTCGCTCCGAACGCGGCCATCCCCAGCGCGGCCCGCCGATTCGTGGTATCCCGGACACAGCCCGGCCCAGGAGGCCAGGTGCTTGGCCGAGGGGAACCGGGACATGTCACCGCCGGTCTCGGCAACGATGGCCTCCGCCATCTGTCCCGCTCGAAAATACGATTCGGTGCTGTGAGCTGCGATGGTGTCGTTTGGTCAGGCGGCGCGGTGATACTGGTTGATCAATCCTCCGAGGATGGGTTGTCGCCGGATCCGGTGGGCCTGGAGGTCGGTGATGACGGTCGGGTTGGACGGTTGGTCGCTGTCCGGGGGTACCTGCTGGCGGGATTGGTGGGGACGGTGTCCGTTGTAGTGCTGGATGTACTCGGTCAGCACTTTCACGGCGTGGGCCTCGTTGTAGATCAGCATGCGGTCGAGAAGCTCGCGGCGGAGGGTGCCCACGACTCGCTCGCAGATCGCGTTCGCTTTGGGCGCCCGTGGTGGGCTGAGCAGAATCTCCACGCCGTCGGCCTCGAAGGCGGCGTCGAAGGCACGGGTGTACTTGCTGTCCCGGTCCCGGAGGAGGAAACGCAGCGAGTCGATGCGGCGATCCAGGATCGCGGCGAGGTTCCTGGCCTGCTGGACGGTGCATTGCGCGGTGGGATGGGCGGTGACGCGGGCGAGGTGGAGGCGCCGGGTGCCGTGGATGACGGCCAGGGCGTAGAGGCGCTTGAGTGACACGGTGTCGAGGTGGAGCAAGTCGGCGGCGATGATGCCGTGGGCCTGGGCGGTGAGGAACTGGCGCCAGGTCGGCCCGGAGCACTGCGGGGCGGGGTCGATGCCAGCGGCATGCAGGATGTCCCGGACTGTGGACGGGGCGACCGGGTAGCCCAGGCTGGCGAGTTCGCCCTGAATCCGGCGGTGACCCCAGGTGCGGTTCGCGGGCCAGGCGCAGAATGAGCTGCTTGACGGCGGGCGCGGTGGAGGGTCGGCCGGGCGGCTGCTTTGGGTGAACGCCCACTTGCGGGCGAGGAGTTGACGGTGCCAGGCCAGCAGTGCGGTGGTGGGGGTGACCGCGAAGACCTGGCGCCGGCGTTCGCGCGGGATCAGCCGTGAGAGTGCGGCGAGCCAGATCCGGTCGGCGGGCTCGTAGCAGACCCGGGCGATCTACCGGCGCAGCACCGCGCTCTCATGCCGGAGCACGAGAACTTCCGCATCCTTGGCCATACAGCTGCGCAGTACGGCAGCGGGCACGGTAATCAGATTCCGGACGAGCGTGGCGACGACCGACAGCGACATCCGCAGATCGCCGCAGGCCAGTCGAGGCCTTGTCGCCAGAATCAGCAAACGTGCAGGCCACAGCCGCGAAATCGTAATTTCGAGCGGGACACGTTGATATAGGTCACCCCGGCGGCCGCACGCTTCTTCACGATCTCGTTGATCGTTCTGCCGGACAGGTGCAGCCCCCGCACCGTGGCGTTGCTGCGCCCCTTCAGGTTGCCCTTCGTCGACAGGGCTCGGAAGAGAGGACGGGTCGGGTTGTTGGCGTCGAGTCCCCCGCTACCGTTCGCCCCATCAGGAGACCACACCCGTGTCTCAGCAGTACCCGCACAGCTACGACACGGCCGGCGACATTCTCTCCAGCGGCAGCTACTGATCCGTCCCACGCTGGCCCCGAACCGGCGTACTGGTCCGGGGCCAGCTGTGTTCCCGCAGTCTCCGGACTAGAGAACTCCGCGTCAGCCATACCCTGTGCGGTGGCCGACGGGGCTGTGTGCCGCGTGTGGCGTTATGGCGCAGCCGTGCTCACCCCCGAAACATGCCCGAAATACCCATATGGCAATCGAAATCCAATGGGCCCTGGCACTTAGGAGGAGGCATGAGGCATAGGGCACTCCTGGGTTTTCGTCCACTTACAGCCGTCGATCGTGCAGCTAAGACGGTTCACCATCTTGCAGTTCGCCGACGGTGAGGCACACGGTTTAGCGTCCACAGCTGCGGACGCGGAGCTGCTGGGTATCGCTACCCCACCCACCGCCAGAAAGGCGGCGGCAATCGAAGCCACAGCCCATCGCGTAGTTTTCCTGAGCAATGCTCAAGACCTGTGGATCGGGGCTCGGGTGGCACGCGAGGGGCGTACCTTCCCGAGTGATCGATTGAAGGTCACCGAGTAGGCCGGCG
>NZ_JBHVEE010000065.1:0-51125 GCF_042802415.1 Streptomyces sp. NPDC057486
GTCGTGCGGGGCGCCGACGACGGAGGCCGACCACTGACGCCCTTCCCCGGCGAGCGGTGCAGGAGCACACGGTGGGGGACGACGAGGACTTTGAGCGGTCGCCCCCTTCCCCGTGGGACGGAGCCGTGGGGCGAGGCCGTGACAGGTGACCCGATTCGCCGGTCGGCATGCGGTCGTGAGCCGTCATCACCCGGACGGCCGAACGATGTCACACCACTGCGAACGGGCCACGGCATGCCGGTTGTGGCCCGGGCACGGGATCCGGGCCGATGGAGGCACGGCACCGGGTTCCCCTCTCCGACCGGCCGTCCGACTGACCCTGCATTGGACTGGACCTCTGGAGCTGACGACACCTCTGGCCTGGGACTCCGCCGCCGCGTACGGTGTTGCCGCATGAAGATCTCCCTTCGCGAACGGCCGCTTCGGGAGCCTGTCGGGTGTTCCTCCGGGGCGGAGGCCGGCAACCGTTGTCACGGCCGGAGCGCATGCCTGCTGACCTGCGAGAGGACCGATACACCGTGAAGATCCTCATCAGTGCGGACATGGAAGGCGCCACGGGCGTGACCTGGCCGGCCGATGTGCTGCCCGGGACGCCGCAGTGGGAGCGCTGCCGATCGATGTTCACCTCCGACGTCAACGCGGCGGCCCTCGGCTTCTACGACGGAGGCGCCGACGAGGTACTGATCAACGAGGCCCACTGGTCCATGCGCAACCTGCTGCTGGAGCGGCTCGACGAGCGGGTCCAGATGCTCACCGGGAGACACAAGCCCCTGAGCATGGTGGAGGGCATCCAGCACGGTGACGTCGACGCGATCGCCTTCGTCGGCTACCACACGGGTGCCGGTACGGAGGGCGTGCTCGCCCACACATACCTGGCCAACTCCATCACCGGCGTCTGGCTGAACGGGGTCCGCGCCAGCGAGGGGCTGCTCAACGCGCATGTGGCCGCGGAGTACGGCGTGCCCGTCGTCCTCGTCACCGGCGACGACCTGACCTGCGTGGACGCCGAAGGTTACGCCCCCGCCGCCCGCAAGGTCGCGGTGAAGGACCATGTGTCGCGATACGCCGCGGTGTGCCGGACCCCCGCACGTACCGCGGCCGACATCCGCGCGGCCGCCAAGGAGGCCACCTCGCTCGCCGGGCGCCTCGAGCCGGTACAGGGCGGACCGTTCGCGGTGGAGCTGGAGTTCGATGCCGAGCATCTGGCCGCGGCGGCCACTGTCGTTCCCGGCGTGGCGCCCAGTGGTGAGCGGCGCGTCGCCTTCACGGGCGCGACGATGTACGAAGGTATTCGCACGTTCAAGGCGGTGACGACGATCGTGTCGTCCGCCGTGGAGGAACAGTATGGCTGAGGCGACCACCCCCCAGGAATCCGTCGACGACCTGGCCCTCGACGAATCCGTGACGTTCACGTCCGAACTGATCCGGATCGACACGACCAACCGGGGCGGCGGCGACTGCCGCGAGCGCCCGGCCGCCGAGTACGTCGCCGAACGGCTGGCCGCGGCCGGACTGGAGCCCCGGCTGCTCGAACGCACCCCGGGCCGCACCAACGTGGTCGCCAGGATCGAGGGCACCGACCCGTCCGCCGACGCGCTCCTCGTCCACGGGCATCTCGACGTCGTGCCCGCCGAGGCCGACGACTGGACCGTGCACCCCTTCTCCGGGGAGGTCCGCGACGGTGTCGTCTGGGGCCGCGGCGCCATCGACATGAAGAACATGGACGCGATGGTCCTTGCCGTCGTCCGGGCCTGGGCCAGGGCCGGTGTCCGGCCCCGCCGTGACATCGTGATCGCGTACACCGCCGACGAGGAGGCCAGCGCGGAGGACGGCTCCGGCTTCCTGGCCGACCGGCACCCCGAACTCTTCGAAGGGTGCACGGAGGGCATCAGCGAATCCGGCGCCTTCACCTTCCACGCCGGACCGGGGATGCCGCTCTACCCCATCGCCGCGGGCGAGCGCGGCACCGGATGGCTGAAGCTCACCGCCCACGGAAAGGCCGGGCACGGCTCCAAGGTCAACAGGGCGAACGCGGTCACCGCGCTCGCCGCGGCCGTCGCCCGGATCGGCACGCACGAATGGCCGGTGCGGCTCACCCCGACCGTACGCGCCGCCCTCACCGAGATCGCCGCCCTGCACGGCATCCGAGCCGATGTCGACGCCCCCGGGTTCGACGTGGACGAACTGCTCGGAAAGCTCGGACCGGCCGCGGCCCTGGTCGAGCCGACCGTCAGGAACAGTTCCAACCCGACGATGCTCGAAGCCGGGTACAAGGTCAATGTGATCCCCGGCCATGCCCTCGCATACATCGACGGCCGGACGGTGCCCGGTGGCGAGGACGAGTTCCACGCCACCCTGGACCGGCTGACCGGACCGGACGTCGACTGGGAGTTCCACCACCGCGAGGTCGCTCTGCAGGCACCGGTCGACTCACCGACGTACGCGAAACTGCGTGCCGCCGTCGAACGCTTCGACCCGGACGGCCACGTCGTGCCGTACTGCATGTCGGGCGGCACGGACGCCAAGCAGTTCTCCCGGCTCGGCATCACCGGCTACGGCTTCTCACCGCTGAAGCTCACGGTCGGCTTCGACTACCAGGCGCTCTTCCACGGCGTCGACGAACGCGTGCCCGTCGAGGCACTGCACTTCGGCGTCCGCGTACTCGACCACTATCTGCGCACGGCCTGACCCGCACGGGGGGATTGAACAGTGTCCACAGGGGCCTACGGAACATGGCCGTCGCCGATCGACGCACGGCTGGCCGCCTCGCACGACGGGCGCCCGGAGTACGTCGGCGCGGTCGGCGACGAGGTGTGGTGGACGGAGCCGCGCCCGGCCGAGGCGGGCCGCCGCGCCCTGGTCCGCCGCCGGGCGGACGGGACCACCGAATCCGTGCTGCCCGTTCCGTGGAACGTCCGCAGCCGCGTCATCGAGTACGGCGGACTGCCCTGGGCCGGGGCCGGACGTGCCGAGGCCGGACCGCTGATCGTCTTCGTGAACTTCACCGACCAGCGGCTGTACGCGTACGCGCCCGACGGGCCCGACGAGCCATGGCCGCTCACCCCGGTCTCGGCCGTCGGCGGCGGATTGCGCTGGGTCGACCCGCAGCTGCGCCTCGACCGGGGAGAGCGGGGCGAAGTGTGGTGCGTCCTGGAGGAGTTCACCGGCGAGGCGCCCACCGATGTGCGCCGGGTGATCGCCGCCGTACCGCTGGACGGATCGGCGGCCGACGACCGCGGCGCGGTACGCGAACTCTCCGACGGCCGACACCGCTTCGTGACCGGTCCGAAGCTGTCGCCCGACGGGCGGCGTGTGGCATGGATCGCCTGGGACCATCCGCGGATGCCGTGGGACGGCACCGAGGTGATGCTCGCAGACGTCACCGACGACGGTACGTTCCGCAGCGCCTCGAGCTTCGGCGGCGGCCCCGGGGAATCGGTGCCGCAGATCGAATGGACCACCGACGGACAGCTCCTCTTCGCAAGTGACCGCAGCGGCTGGTGGAACCTGTACCGCGCCGATCCGCACCGAGGCGCGGTGGCGCTCTGCACACGGGAGCAGGAGTTCGCCGGGCCGCTCTGGAAGATCGGGCTCAGCTGGTTCCGTCCGCTGGAGAACGGACTGATCGCCACCATCCACGGCAAGGGCACCACCACCCTCGGCATCCTCGACCCCGAGACCGGCGAACTCGCCGACACCGCCGGTCCCTGGACCGAGTGGGCCGAGACACTCGCCGTTCACGGCAGCCGGGTCGTCGGCGTCGCCGCGGGCCCGCAGAGCGCATACGAGGTCGTGGAGTTGGACACCGCGACGGGCCGCACCCGGATCATCGGGGCGCAGCACCGCGACGATGCCGACCCCGCCTATTACCCCGAACCTCACCAGCGCACCTTCACCGGGCCCGACGGCCGCGACATCCACGCCCATATCTACCCGCCGCGCAACCCCGAACGGGGCGGCCCGGAAGGCGAGTTGCCGCCCTATGTGGTGTGGGCGCATGGTGGCCCCACCGGGCATGCCGCGCTCGTCCTCGACCTGGAGATCGCCTATTTCACCTCGCGCGGCATCGGCGTCGCCGAGGTCAATTACGGCGGCTCCACCGGTTACGGCAGGGCCTACCGCAACCGGCTGCGCGAACAGTGGGGCATCGTCGACGTGGAGGACTGCGCCGCCGTAGCCCGGGCGCTGGCAGCCGAGGGAACGGCCGACCCGGACCGGCTCGCCATCCGCGGCGGCAGCGCCGGCGGCTGGACCACCGCCGCCTCGCTGACCAGCACCGACGTGTACGCCTGCGGCACTGTCATCTATCCCATCCTCGACCTGACCGGCTGGGGCACCGACGAGACCCATGACTTCGAGTCGCAGTACCTGGAGTCCCTGATCGGCCCGCTCGCCGAGGTCCCGGACCGGTACCGCGCGCGGTCGCCGATCAACCGCACCGACCGGCTGACCACCCCGTTCCTGCTGCTCCAGGGGCTGGACGACGTGATCTGCCCACCGGTCCAGTGCGAGCGGTTCCTGACCGCCGTCGAAGGGCGAGGCATCCCGCACGCGTATCTCACGTTCGAGGGGGAGAGTCATGGATTCCGGCGTACCGACACCATGATCGCCGCATTGGAGGCCGAACTCTCCCTCTACGCCCAGACCTTCGGCATCGACCGCCCCGACGTACCGCAACTGGAGCTGAAGAAGTGACGCTGACTCCTCTGACCCGCGCCGCCCGTCTACGACCGGGTGCCAGGGTCGCCGTCGTGTCACCCAGCGGTCCGGTGCCGGACGACCGCCTGGAGGCGGGCCTGGACGTGCTGCGCGGCTGGGGCCTGGAGCCTGTCGAGATGCCCCATGTCCGCGATCTGCACCCGGAGTTGGGTTATCTCGCCGGTACGGACGAGGCGCGCGCCCGCGACCTCGAACAGGCGTGGTGCGACCCGTCGTTCGATGCGGTGCTGTGCGCCCGCGGCGGGTACGGGGCGCACCGCATGGTCGACCTGGTCGACTGGGCGGCGATGCGCGCGGCCGGACCCAAGGTATTCGTCGGCTACAGCGACATCACCGTGCTCCATGAGGCGTTCGCCCGGCGCATGGGGCTCGCGACGCTGCACGGCCCGATGGTCGCCGCGGAGACCTTCCTCAAGGACCCGGACACCCAGGAGTCGCTGCGGGCCACCCTGTTCGAGCCTGAGTCGGTGCGGACCCTCGGCCTTCGTACGGCCGGGGTGCTGGCGCCCGGCCGGGCCCGTGGCATCACGTACGGCGGCTGTGTGAGCCTGCTCGCCGCCGACATCGGCACTCCGTACGCCCGGACGTCCGCCCGGGGCGGACTGCTGATGATCGAGGACACGACGGAGGATCCGTACCGCCTCGACCGCATCTTCACCCAACTCCTGAGGGCCGGTGCGCTGTCCGGGGTGTCCGGGGTCGCCTGCGGATCCTGGCAGGGCTGCGAACCGTACGAGGAGGTGCGTGCGGTCCTGGCCGACCGGCTCGGCGGGCTTGGCGTGCCCGTTGTCGAGGAGCTGGGCTTCGGCCACGGCCCGACGGCGTTGACGATTCCGCTCGGCGTGCCCGCGGTGCTGGACGCGCCGGAGGGCGGCGGCCCCGGCACGCTCACCGTCGAGGTGCCCGCGCTGATCTGAACGCACTCCGGAGTCGTCGGCAGCCCGCAGGGCACCGGTGTGCCGGAGCCTCCGGTGGTCGCAGGACCGGTGAACCGATCCGGAGCGGACCGTCACCTGTACGGCCGCACGCCACCGCCCCCGGGAGCGGGATGGGGGCATCCTGGAGTCGGCGGGGTGGTGGCGCACCAGGACCAGGGAAGGGGCCCAGCCATGAGCCCGAAGGACGTATCGAGCGGCGGCAAGGGCGGCGTCGGACCGTTCTCACCGTCCCGCATCGTTGTCCTCGTCATCGCGGTCCTGTCGATCGTCTTCATCGCCGAGAACACCGGCGAGGTCACCATCCGTCTGTTGATCCCGCTGGTGACGCTGCCCCTGTACGTGGTGCTGATCGCGATGTTCGTGGCCGGCATGGTGTGCGGCGGCTATCTGTTCCGCCGCCGTCCCAAGTGAGCCCGGCGCGCTGTCTACGCTGGCCGGATGTCTGACAACGTCTACCTGGTGGAGGGCCCGCGCGTGGGGATCCGCCCCTTCACCGCCGCGGACGCCGAGGAGTTCACCGGCCGGGCCAAGGAGAGCGGCGGTCTGCACCGCCCGTGGCTGTTCCCGCCGGACGGCCCGCGTGCGTACGCCGCTTACGCGGGCCGGCTGATCGAGGACCCGGCAAAGGCGGGCTTCCTCGTCTGCGAACGCACAGCCGTCGCCGACGGGAACGGGACCGTGGCCGGCAGCGGCCCCATCGCAGGCTTCATCAACATCAACAACATCGTCGGCGGCGCCTTCCGCTGCGGCGCACTGGGCTACGGAGCGTTCGTCCATGCGGCCGGGCGCGGCCTGATGAGCGAGGGCCTCGACCTGGTCCTGCGGTACGCCTTCGGCCCGCTCGCCCTGCACCGCCTGGAAGCGAACATCCAACCCGGCAACAAGGGCTCGATCGCCCTGGTGCGCCGGGCCGGCTTCCGCCTCGAAGGCCTCTCCCCGGACTTCCTCCTCATCGACGGGGCGTGGCGGGACCACGAACGGTGGGCGATCACGTCGGAGATGCTCGCCCCAGGTCCTTGATCCGGCAGAAGGGCCCCAGGGGGCCCCGTCCTGATCCGCCGGACACGCCTCAGGCAGGCACGGCTCCCCCGAGCGTCGCGGACACCACGGCGCCGGGCTCCGGACCGGCCTGCACGACCACGGCTCCGTCAGGCCCCCAGACACCGGAACCGCCGGACGTCTCCGGATACGTACCGCTGGCCCCCGCCGAGGTGGCCAGCACCACCCACACCCCGTGAGCGAGCGCCCGCTCCCTCATGTGCCCGTCGCGCCGGGCCGCCGACTCGGGACCCGCGCCGTAGAGCGTGCCGGCCACATACGCGTCGATGCCCAGCGCGGCGGTCTCGGCGGCGTGTTCCGGGACGGCGGCGTCGTAACACACCGCAAGGCCCAGCCGCACGCCGTCGACCACCAGGACCTGCGGCTTCTCTCCCGGGGCGAAGCGATCGAACTCCTCGCCGTGCAGCCACATCTTCCGGTAGACGACCCGCGCGCCCTCTTCCGTGACGGCCAGCACGGCGATGTACTCACGCCCGTCCGCCTCGCGCACCGGTGCCCCGACCAGAGCCGTCGCTCCGGTGGTGCGGCACGCGGAGACGATCGGCCGGAGGCGGGCGTCGTCGGGCGAGACGGCCGGGGCAGCGAGGTCGTAGCCCGTCAGTGACAGCTCCGGGAAGACGATCAGCCGAGCCTTCGCGTCCCTGATCGCCTCGGCATGGGCTGCGGCGTTCGCGGCAACGCCGAGATGCTCGCAGACGGGCTGGGCGACGGCGACGGTGAGTGGTGCGGGCATGTGCTGCTCCGAATCGGTCGGCTGCTCGGACGGCGGAGCTGTCCCGAGGTGGCCGCCCCTCGACATACTCGCAGCTCACCGGCGGTCGCACCGTACCCGGGGCCGGGACGGGCCGGTATCGCGAGGACCGGGAGACGCCGCTCGGCACGGAACGCAGTGGGAAGCGCTGTGGCCGGTCCGGTTCGCGGAGCTCCGGGGGCGCGGCGTACGCCCGTCACCCGGGCCGACGGATCATGGCGGGGGTTGCCGCTGGGCCTGCACGAGACCGCGGCGTCGGCCCGGCCCGCCTCACAGGGCTGTCGGCGGGCGCCCGCGCCCGTGTTCGGTGCTCCGGTACGTGAGCAGGTCGCCCGGCTGGCAGTCGAGGACCTCGCAGATGCGGGTCAGCGTGGTGAAGCGGATCGCGCGGGCCCGGCCGTTCTTCAGGATGGACAGGTTCACGTTGGTCACCCCGACCCGGGACGCGAGTTCCGCAAGGGTCATGCCGCGCTCGCTGAGCACACGGTCGAGATGGACCTCGATCGCGTGGCTGTCGTGGTCGTCCGGCGCCATCACACCGTTCCTTCCAGATCCTCCCGCATGTCAGCCCCGGCGCGCATGATGCGGGCGAACGTGAGGATGCCCAGGGCTGTGAAGACGAGTGCGTAGGGCGCCTGCCAGTTCTCCCCCCAGCTGTCCGCGTCGAAGGTGTAGTCCTGGACCAGGGTCGCCAGCAGTGCCGCGTGCGCGCCGGCTTCCACCACCTCCGCAACCAGGCAGCCGACCAGCAGCCACCAGCCTGCGAGCCGCAGGTGTTTCGCCGTCCGTACGGTGAAGACGCCCTGGCGGGACGCGCCGCGTATCAAGCGGTTGAGGAGGAACAGGATACCCAGGACCAGCAGCCACGAGGGGAAGCCGCCGAGGAAGTCGAACAGCCGCTGGGCACCGTCGGCGTGATCAGTGCAGTACGACGGGCGGGCCATGACCTCGACCCCCGCATGGGGTCGGAACAGGCGGGTGAACCCGTCCGCGCTGAATTGCGAGCGGGAATCGACACACACGTACGAACCGCCCAACCCCAGGCCCAGCTTGGTGCCGACCAGGGGTCCCACGGCGCCGACGACGAGGCCCACGAGAAACAGTCGGTAGACGCCCCGGACCACAGTGGCGACCGGCTCCAGCAGCCTGGCCTCGGCGCGGTCGTCATGTGACGGTGGCCCATCCGGTAGCTCGGCTCCGTTGGATTTCTGTACCTCAGCAGACATCGGCAACCGCCCCCATATCGAATATCGATGCTATCGAAGAACGATAAGAGCAACCGCTCGGGTGGTCAACACTTCTGAGCACCCGTCGACGCCCCGCAACTCCTGACCCGTACCTCTCTCCGAGGTGGGCGGGGTACTCACGCCGGATCGCCGCGTACCAAGTGGAGCTGCTCAATTCGATGTTCGCCGGGACGGGTGCTCGTCCAGACTGTGGGCATGGAGTTCTTCTGCTACCACCGCGACCGGCCCGACTCCGTGGCGTTGCGCAACGAGCTGCTGGAACAGCACTGGTCCTACATGGACCAGTACGACAAGGAGATGATCGCCCGCGGCCCGACCCTCACCGGCGACGGTGACGCGCCCACCGGCAGCGTGCACATCCTCGACTTGCCGGATCCCGCCTCCGCCCGCGCGTTCGCCTTCGACGAGCCCGGCTACCAGGCCGGCGTCTACCGGGACGTGCTGCTGCGCCGATGGCGCAACATGCTGGGGCGCACCATGTGGGACTTCCCCGGTGGCCGCACCGGTGGCAACCGGTACCTGGTGCTCGGCCTCGGCATGGGGCAGGCCGTCGACCTCGTCGTGCCGCCGGACCGGGACGAGTTGATTGCGTACGGGCCGCTGCTGTCCGACGACGGCACCAGCTGGCTCGGTACGGCGGCGCTGGTCCGGGCGCCGGACCCGGACACGGCACGTGCCGTGCTGACCCCGGATCGGTATGCCGACATCGAGGTCCACAACTGGCAGTTCGGCGGTCGACCTTGATGAACCGAGGGCGTCCGGACAGCACTGAAGTGCCGAGCTGACCAAGCCGCGGACGAGGGAGCGCTGTCGGTGGCCGACGCCACCGACAGCGTCAGCCTGCGGCGGGGCCGGCACGCGTGCTTCGGGCGTGGATCGGACTCGCTGACGGGGCCGCTGCATCCGAAAAAGGTGACACACGGGTCAGGGACGTTGATCGTGAGTGAGCCCGCACCGCGCTTCAGCCCAGGGTGACTCGATAGACGGTCGACTCCCTCCGTCGGAAACCCGCCCGCTCGTACAAGAGGTTCGCAGCCTCTCGCGAAGGCCGCGATGTGAGGTCGACGGTTCGAGCTCCCGCGTCCGCGGCCAGGCCGAGGGCCTTGTCGATCAGGACTCTGCCGACCCCGTGGCCACGTGCGGCGGCATCGACCACCACGTCCTCGATGTGAGCCCGCAGACCGGACGGCAAGGGGGACATCACCAGCGTCAACGTCCCGACGATCACGCCCTCGACACGGGCCACCAGCAACGTGTTGGTACTGGCAGCCGTCAATCTCTCCACTGCTTCATGGCTCAGGGGCTTTGCCCGGGACGACAGCTGCGGAAGGAGACGGGCAAACGCCTCCACCACTTCGTCGGTCGCCTCGCGAACGACCTCGGTCTCAACGTTCATGCTCTGGAATCTATCGGCCCCTGACCTTGTCCTGGGGGCGTTGCTCGTAGCGGCCCGGTGAGTCCGCTGCGTCGGATTGCGCGGCTCTTCTGCCGCCCACAACGAGATTGCCTCTCTATTTCTCTGCCATTGCTCCATGCGGGTGATGTGGGCCTTTGGGGCGTCACCGGCGAAGAGGGAGGGTGCAGGTCGGACGTCACGGGCTCGGGCTCGGCCGTCGGCTGCTGACCTGCGGGTTCGAGGAGATTCCGGTTCAAGATGCTGGACGGGGCAGGTGCTATTAACGTGATGGTTGTGAGAGTTGCAACCGGGGCGCGCCCCTGGGCGGCAAGGTTCCCGAAGGGTGGGAGCCGATCATCCGCGAGACGTGCTCCCGTTTCGAGCTGTGACCTCTGCGAACCGCGCCGCATGTTCCGCGTGCGCTGTGCCCGTCCACCTTCGATCTTCAGTGGTGGAAGGAAAGGTAAGGACTCATGCGAGCACCTCATATCAAGCGTTCTCTCGCTGTAGTAGCCGCCGGTGTGATGCTGGCCGGTGGCGCCGCTGTCGGGGCGGCGGGTACGGCCACGGCGGCTCCTGCCCACGCGACCTCCGTGGCCAGCTATTCCAACGACTGGTGCGGTTGGTGGAACAACTGCTACGGGTACGGCTACGACAACGGCTACGGCTATGACAACGGCTACGGCTACGGCTACAGCTATGACAACGGCTACGGCTACGGCCCCGTAGCCATCGTCCTGGTGACCGCACCTGGCATCTACGGCGGCTACGGCGGCTACTGAGCCAACTTCGGGAAAGGCGGATCGGACGGTCCTCTCGAACGAGGGGACCGTTTTCATGGGGGCATGGGTGGTGTGGCGGCATGCGCGGACGGTCCGCCATCAGCGGATGGCCCCGGTTCGGGCGTACCGGCCCGGGGTGATGCCCACCACCCGCTTGAAGTGCCGCGTGAGGTGGGACTGGTCGTAGAAGCCGACGGCGGTCGCTACCTCGCCCGCCGGCTGTCCGTCGAGCAGCCGACGGCGGGCCAGGTCGACGCGACGGGACATCACGTACTGGTGGGGGGCGATGCCGAAGGCGCGGCTGAAGGCTCGTACGAGATGCGTGGGGTGGGCGTGCACCAGGCGCGCGGCCTCTTCCAGGGTGATGCCTTCGAGCAGGCGCTCGTCGAGAAGGTCACGCAGGTTCCGGGCGATGTCGCGGTCGGGCCCCGCGGTACCGAGGGCCGGCCCGGGGCGCAGGTGCGTGCGCAGTCGCTCGCCGATGAAGGCCAGACGGCTCTCCGCCTCGAACTCGTCTCCCCGGTTCGCGAGAGCGGTATGAAGCTGTCCGACGCGTCTGCGGAGCAGGGGATCGGTGAGGTCCGGGCCGTCCACTGCCGGCCCGATGAGGCTCTCGTCCAGTTGCGTCGTGTCGAGGTAGACCACGCGCTTGCGAAAGCCGTGAGGGGTGGCCGGTGAGCCGTTGTGGGGGATCTGCGGCGGGAGCAGACTCACGGTGTCGCTCGGGGTGCCGCGCTCGTAGCGGTCGAGATCGTAGCGAACCGCGCCGTCATCGACGATCAGCAACGTCCAGGCATCGTGGACGTGCATGGGGTACGCGTGCTCGGTGAAGTGTGCGTGGAAAACCTCCACGACGCCCGCGACTGAGGGGCGCCAAGCGGAGATCTCCTGCCGGGGCGTCACGCAAAGAACGTACAAGACGCAGAGGGCGCGGACCCTGGAGTCTCGAAGCATGAGAACTGACGAGAAGACCGAGGCCGGAACCGGGGTTGAGACCGGTCGGGGCAATGAGAATGTGCCTGTCCGCTTCGACACCAAGATCGCTGTCCTGTTGCGGGAGGATCTTGAGTCCTGGCAGCGGCTGAATGTGACCGCCTTCCTGCTCAGCGGGCTCGGCACGGCGTCACCCGAGGTGATCGGCGAGCCGTACAGGGACGCCGACGACACTGCGTACCTGCCGATGTTCCGCCAGCCCGTGCTGGTCTTCGAAGGAACGAAGGAGATGCTGACCGCTGCGCACGGCCGTGTGCTGTCGCGCTCGCTGCCGAGAGCCGTGTTCACCTCGGATCTGTTCGGCACGGGCAACGACCGGGACAACCGGGCAGCGGTACGCGCCGTGGGAAGGGACCAGCTCGATCTGGTGGGGATGGCCGTCTACGGGCCGCGCAACGCGGTGGACAAGGTCCTCAAGGGCGCGCGAATGCACCCCTGAGCGACTTCACATCCCGACGATTCCGATCATCGGGACCCGGGCGGTCGACGCCTTCCGAGGAGCGCGGTGAACGCCCCCGCACAGGACGGCACGGCCACCACGGGGATCACCGTCAAGGTCGCCGATCTTGGCGAGGTCGCCTTCGAGGAGGACTGTGCGCCGGCCTGGCAGGGCTGGGCGCATCAGGAGGATGCGGCGTTCTGGGTGGGCACGACGATGGGTGCACTGCTCAGCGGGGCAGCGTCACCGGGCCCGTCTCGTACGCGAGGATGACCAGCTGCACGCGGTCGCGGGCGTCGAGCTGAAAGAGCAGCCGCGTCACGTACGTCTTGATGGTCGCCGCACCAGCCCGGTGGCGATCTCGGTGTTGGACAGGGCGCGCCCTACGAGGGTGAGGATCTCCCGTTCTCGGTCGGTGATGCCGCCGAGCTGCCGCGCCGCGGGGGCGGGGGCGCGCCGTCCGGCCTCGAACACCGGGTGCTGCTGAAGGAGTTGACACCTCGTTCCGCCCCGGCCGCATGTGCGGCCGGGGCGGAACGGTCACCGCGGGTTTCGCGGGGACCGGCGACTGCCGGGGGCCAGTGCCCCTCCCGGCAAGCTTTGCCCCGTCGGGCAAACATTGCCGGTCAAGGCACTAGCCCAGGGAGGCGATGGCCTCGTTGAACGTCGCCGACGGGCGCATGACGGCCGACGCCTTGGCGGCGTCCGGACGGTAGTAGCCGCCGATGTCGACCGGAGAGCCCTGCACCGCGATGAGCTCGTCGACGATCGTCTGCTCCTGCTCGGTCAGCGTCTTGGCGAGACCGGCGAACGCCTCCGCGAGCTGCGCGTCGGCGGTCTGCTTCGCCAGCTCCTGGGCCCAGTACATGGCCAGGTAGAAGTGGCTGCCGCGGTTGTCGATACCGCCCAGCTTGCGGCTCGGCGACTTGTCCTCGTTGAGGAAGGTGCCGGTGGCGCGGTCGAGAGTGTCGGCGAGCACCTGGGCGCGCGCGTTGCCCGTCTTCTGCGCCAGGTGCTCGAAGCTGACCGCGAGCGCGAGGAACTCGCCCAGGCTGTCCCAGCGCAGGTAGTTCTCCTTGACCAGCTGCTGGACGTGCTTGGGAGCGGAGCCACCGGCGCCGGTCTCGAACAGGCCGCCGCCGTTCATCAGCGGGACGACCGAGAGCATCTTGGCGCTCGTGCCGAGCTCCAGGATCGGGAACAGGTCGGTCAGGTAGTCACGCAGCACGTTGCCGGTGACCGAGATCGTGTCCTCGCCCCGGCGGATGCGCTCCAGCGAGAACGCGGTCGCCTCGACCGGCGACAGGATCTTGATCTGCAGACCCTCGGTGTCGTGGTCGGCGAGGTACGTCCTGACCTTGGCGATGAGCGTCGCGTCGTGCGCGCGGCCCTCGTCCAGCCAGAACACGGCCGGGGTGCCGGTCGCGCGGGCGCGGGTGACGGCGAGCTTGACCCAGTCCTGGATCGGCAGGTCCTTGGTCTGGCACATGCGGAAGATGTCACCGGCGGCGACCGTCTGCTCCAGCACCACGTTGCCCGAACCGTCGACGACGCGGACCGTGCCCGGGGCGGCGATCTCGAAGGTCTTGTCGTGGCTGCCGTACTCCTCGGCCTTCTGCGCCATCAGACCGACGTTCGGCACCGAGCCCATCGTCGACGGGTCGAACGCGCCGTGCGCCCGGCAGTCGTCGATGACGGCCTGGTAGACGCCCGAATAGCTGCTGTCCGGAAGGACGGCCAGGGTGTCGGCCTCCTTGCCGTCCGGGCCCCACATGTGGCCGGAGGTGCGGATCATGGCGGGCATGGACGCGTCGACGATGACATCGCTCGGCACGTGCAGGTTGGTGATGCCGCGGTCGGAGTCGACCATCGCCAGGGCGGGACCCTCGGCGAGCTCGGCCTCGAAGGACGCCTTGATCTCGGCGCCCAGGTGCGGCACGCCGTCCAGGCCGTTGAGGATCGTGCCGAGGCCGTCGTTCGGCGACAGACCGGCGGCGATCAGCGCCTGGCCGTACTTCGCGAACGTCTTCGGGAAGAAGGCGCGCACCACGTGGCCGAAGACGATCGGGTCGGAGACCTTCATCATCGTGGCCTTCAGGTGTACGGAGAAGAGCACACCCTCGGCCTTGGCGCGGGCGATCTGCGCCTCGAGGAACTCGCGCAGGGCCGCCGCCCGCATCACGGACGCGTCGACGACCTCGCCCGCGAGCACGGGTACGGACTCGCGCAGGACGGTGGTGGTGCCGTCGTCACCGGCGAGCTCGATCCGCAGGGAGCCGGGCTCGGCAATGACGGCGGACTTCTCGGTGGAACGGAAGTCGTCGGCGTTCATCGTCGCGACGTTCGTCTTCGAGTCGGCCGTCCAGGCGCCCATGCGGTGCGGGTGCGTCTTGGCGTAGTTCTTCACCGACGCGGGGGCACGGCGGTCGGAGTTGCCCTCGCGCAGGACCGGGTTGACCGCGCTGCCCTTGATCTTGTCGTAGCGCGCGCGGACGTCCTTCTCCTCGTCCGTCTGCGGGTCGTCCGGGTAGTCGGGCAGCGCGTAGCCCTGCTGCTGCAGCTCGGCGATGGCCGCCTTCATCTGCGGGATCGACGCCGAGACGTTCGGCAGCTTGATGATGTTCGCGCCGGGCGTCTTGGCCAGCTCACCGAGCTCGGCGAGAGCGTCATCGATGCGCTGGTTCTCGTCGAGGTGCTCCGGGAAGCCGGCAACGATCCGCCCCGCCAGGGAGATGTCGCGGTTCTCCACGGTGACCCCGGCCGTCGAGGCGTACGCCTCGATCACAGGCAAGAACGAATACGTCGCCAGGGCCGGGGCCTCGTCGGTGTGCGTATAGATGATGGTCGAGTCAGTCACCGGGTGCTCCGCTCCACGTCTGCAACATTGCTTGATATCAAGATATCCCTTGACCGCCGCCTGTTCGACAGGGCCCTGCCGACCGGGCGGCGGTCCGTGAAGATCATCCGCGGGCGGATCCGGGCAGTGGCCCGACCGTCAGAGCGCCCACACCCCCTTGGCCAGGGTGGTGATCCCTCCGCCGAGTGCGAGCAGCAGGACGAGCAGTCGGGCCCGCTTCTCCGGCACCCGCTCGGTGAGTGCCTTCCCGATCAGGGCGCCTGCCGCCAGACCGACGGTGATCAGGAGCCAGAGGGGAGCGCTGAGCTGCGGAACGCCATTGGCGGCGACGGAGAACGCGTTCACCACCACCCCGTAGAACTGCGCGTTCGGCACGAATTCCCGCACTGTCCAACCCGCGTTCACGGCATACAGGGAGACCGCCGGGCCGCCGACGCCCGCCGATGAGTTCATGAACCCGCCCACGGCACCCGCGGCCACCGCCCCTCCGGGTCCGCGCAGGGCGGGCACCCGGACACCCCGCATCACCAGCAGCACGGCCCCGCTCACCAGTGCCCCCATGCCGGCCAGCAACACCGGCTCCGGCAACCGGGCCGCCACCCAGCTCCCGGCCGGCACCGTGCACGCCGCCGCCATGACCAGGGGCACCATCGCGGCCGGGCGTACCTGCCGCCAGCCGCCCGCGAGCCCGACCAGGCTGATCGCACCGGCCGCGCAGTTCGCGAGCACCACGCCCTCGGCCGGGCCCAGCACCAGCACCAGGGCGGGCACGGCTATGAGCGCGAACCCCATCCCCGTGAGCCATTGCACCGAGGCGCCGATCAGCACGATGCCGCTCAGCAACAGCTCGGCCGTCCCACCGCTCGTCACGCACCGGATCCTGCCAGGTGTGCCGCGTCAGCTCATAGAGTTCCGACGCGCTGACGATCAGCGGCGGGGATTCGGGCGGCCGACCCGGCGGCCGAGACCCCGCAGCCCTCGGCGCGGGCGCGCCCGACGCGGCCGGCGGTTCCCCGCGCCGGGCCGTCCTCCCTCGTCGGTGCTCCGCCGCCAGTGATCGCCGGGCGACAGGATCGGCGCCTTGCGTTCGGCCTGCGCCCGGATCTCGTGGTGCGCCTCGTGAGCAGTCACCCGGAACGCCTCGTCGTAGGAGGCCAGGGCCGCGGTGATCGCAGCGCCTGCGGTACCGCGGCGACGGACGTGGAATGCCAGCCAGGTGAAGAAGCCCATGATCGCGGCGAGGCCGCCGACGACCGCGAGGAGCGGCAGGAACACGTCCATGGGTCCGAGGCTATCCGGACTTCCGTGAAAGCACCGGTGCCCCGAAGACTGCCGGGACACCGGTGAATCGGGCGCGGGCGGGACGAGCGCCCGCCCGCGTCGTATCAGTCGTCGATCGCCGCCCCGTACAGCGCGTCGAGTGACGGACCTCCGAAGGCCCTCGCCCCGTAGTTCCACGAACCGGACGTCGTCACGCCGCCGGTGCTCGCGGAGAAGACCCAGACGTAGCCGTCGTTCGTGTTCTCGCCGGGCGCCGAGACGAGCAGACCGAAGCGGCCGTCGTCGTTGGGGTCGGTGAAGGAGACCTGGCCGCCGAACTTGTCGCCCTTCTCCACGGTGCCCGGGACCTTCGCGGTGCCCTGTGTCACCGACAGCGCGCCGGTGGCGGTCAGCCCCCGGGCGGAGCCGCGCAGCACCGTGAAGGCGCCCGCGTCCGCGACCTTGCCGACGTCCTCGCCGGAGATGCCGATCGCCAGGTCCGCGAATCCGTCCTTGTTCGTGTCGCCGATGGAGAGGTCGGTGCCGAAGCCGTCGCCCCGCTCGTTCGATCCCGGTACACCGGGCGAGTTCTGGGTCCACCAGACGGGCGGGGTGCCCGGGCCCTCCTGACCCGCGAGGCCGGCCGCACTGCCGTAGTAGACGCCGACCAGACCGCCGGTCATGCTCTCGCCGCCGTCGTCCGGGCTGTGCGGCTCACCGGTGGCCAGATCGTCGTATCCGTCGCCGTTGATGTCGCCGGAGGCGACGACCGGGCCGCCGCGTACCGCGGTGACCGGCAGCGGCTCGTCGTTGGAGGCGGTGCCGGGGAGGATGTACGACCAGCCGTGCCCCGGCTCGCCGCCGACGCTGGTTCCGGAGACGACCAGGTCGGCGTAGCCGTTGTCGTCGTAGTCGCCGGTCGTCATCGACGTGGGCCGGATGCCCGGCGCCTCGGCGGCGGCCGACCCGGTGCGCACCTTCTTCGACGGCGCGGAGAGCGTCGTACGCGACTTCTGTACGGGCTGCCGCATCTGCGGGCCGGCACGCTTCGCGCTGGGCTCGGTGGCCGGCTCGAACTGATACGTGGTCAGTCCGACCGAGTCCATGACCGCCAGCAGGTCGCCCGGGGTGGTGTCGGAGAACCGCGCTGCGGCGAGCGAGGCGCCGAACTTGCCGCCCGCGGTGGGCTCGTCGGCCTGCAGCCAGTTGCTCACCGACCCGACGAGCCCCTTCGGCGTGCCCCACAGGACGACGACGCCGCCCGCGTTGGAGACGGTGCCGATGTCCTCGCCGGGGATACCGACGACCGCGTCGTCGTAGCCGTCGCCGTCCAGGTCGCCGGTGGCCAGCGTCTTGCCGAAGCCGTCGCCGGCCTCGGCGGCGCCGGCCACACCCGAGGTGTTCTGGCTGAAGGCCCTGACGTGGGAGGTACCCATGCCCTTGGGGCCGCCGTACTGCACGGTGACCATGCCCGCGCCCTTGTGCCCGCCGACGGCCGCACCGGGAGCGCCGACGAGCACGTCGTCGTAGCCGTCGCCGTTGAAGTCGGTGTTGCGGTCGTTGGCGTGGGTGCCGCCGGGGGTCCCGGCGTACGCGGACGGGGCGGCGGCGATGGCCGCCCCCGTCACGAGGAGAAACGATGCCGCGGCAACGGCGGCCGAGCGGTGCTTGCGCATGAGCGGCTCCTTGGCTCACGAAGGGCCGGGCTTGCTCGGGGGGCACGGGGGGCGTCCGGAAAGGGCCCGTTCCTTGTCCGGTGCCGTGTTTGACAGCGCATGGGGCACAAGGGTTGTACGCAAGATGTGCCCTGATTTCCGAAGAAGATCACTTCGGTGCCGTTCGCGGGTGGTGCACATACGTTTGGTGCGTCGATCGAAGGCTGTGTCACCTCGGGTGACTCCGGTCGTGCGGCCGTTGCCGGGCGCCCGTGCCCGAAGGGGTGGTGCTGTGGCCGCACGACCCAGGCCCTCCCTTCGAACGCCGAAGGAGGGGAACAGGGTGTTGCCGAAGCCGAGAAGTGACTATGTGTGAGTGATCGACTACTTTGGGCGTGTGATCCAGGGGATGAGCAGCGGGGCGGTGAGGTGCCCGGTGCGGGCAGCGTTGCTGTTCGCCCTGCTCCTGCTGGTCGCCTGTCATCTGGTGGGCGCACTGCACGGGCCGGGGTTCGCCACTCTGCCCGTGCACGCGGCCGTCGACGGCTGTTCGCACGCCGCGGCGGAGCACAGCGCGGACCGAGCGCCCGACCACGGCGGCGGCCACACGGAGGTGGTCGACCACGCCGTGGACCGTCTTCGCTCCCCGGCGGACCACGCCGTCACCGATCCCGGTGACACGGCGCCTCTCACCCACACGCCCCGCGCGGTGCCAGGCCCGTCCGGTCCGGTGGGCGCGGAACCCTTGAGGGGCGGTACCGGCGGCGGTCAGGCGACTCTGACCCGGCTCTGCGTCCTGCGGCAGTAGGCCGCGCCCGCACGCCTTCTTTTCCCCCGTGCCCGCTCGGGCGCGGGGGACCGGAGGTGTGCTCGCGCGCCCGTGACCCGTCTGCCTCGCACACCCGGCCCGATCCGGTGTGCACCAAGGAGCGTTGCCGACCATGCATGTTCCCCTGCTCGAAAACTTCTGCGCGAACTCACTCGCCCCCGTGCCGCCAGTCGCCCGCGGCGCCCACCAGTTGGTGGGCAACACCCCGGTCCTGTGGGTGGGCGAGCCTCTCGCGCCTGCCCGACGGGGCTTCTTCGCCAAACTGGAGGGAGCCAACCCCGGAGGCATCAAGGACCGGCCCGGTCTGCACATGGTCCGGGAAGCCCGTCGTCGTGGCGATCTCCGGCCCGGAGACCCGATCATCGAGTCCTCCAGCGGCACCCTCGCGCTCGGCCTGGCCCTGGCCGGTCTGACCCACAACCATCCGGTCACCGTGGTCACCGACCCCGGCATGGAACCGGCGATGCTGCGCCTCCTCGCCATGCTGGGCGCCGAAGTGCGGCAGGTGGCCGCCCCGCATCCGGCCGGCGGCTGGCAGCAGGCCCGCCGCGAACAGGTCGCCGAACTGCTGGACGCGAACCCGGGAGCGTGGTGCCCGGACCAGTACCACAATCCCGACAACGTCGCCGCGTACGCGCCCCTGGCCGCCGAACTCATCGCCCAGCTCGGCCGTATCGACGTACTCGTCGCCTCGGTCGGCACGGGCGGGCACTCGGCCGGCGTCACCGCCGTGCTGCGCGAGAGCTTCCCCGATCTGGTGCTGATCGGTGTCGACGCGATCGGCTCGACGATCTTCGGCCAGCCGGCCGCCCCGCGCCTGATGCGCGGCCTGGGCTCCAGCATCCACCCGGGCAACGTCGACTATCACGCCTTCACCGAAGTCCACTGGGTCGCTCCCGCCGAAGCGGTCTGGGCCTGCCGCCAACTCGCCCGCCACCACTACGCCATGGGCGGCTGGAGTGTCGGCGCGGTCGCCCGGGTCGCCGGATGGGCGGCCCGCACCTGTCCCTCCGGCACCCGCATCGCTGCGATCTTCCCCGACGGCCCCCACCGCTACCTGGACACCATCTACAACGACGCCTGGTGCCAGGAGCACCAGTTGCTCGGTCACCTTCCGCCCGAGGAACCCGACACCATCGACGACCCGGCCGAACGCACCGTGCGGCGCTGGACGCGCTGCGCCCGCGTGACCGACCCGCTGGATCGCCCCGCCCCCGCAGGCGTTCGCACCGTGGTGGGTGTGCGGTGAAGCAACTGTGCGCGCGCGTGCGCTCCTTCGACCCCGGTGTCCGGCTGCTGATGTTCAACCAGTTCGGCATCAATCTCGGCTTCTACATGCTGATGCCCTACCTCGCCGACCATCTCGCCCACGGCCTGGGCCTGGCGGCCTGGGCGGTCGGCCTGGTCCTCGGCGTGCGCAACCTCTCCCAGCAGGGGATGTTCTGGCTCGGCGGCACCCTCGCCGACCGGATCGGCTACAAAGCCCTCATCCTGACCGGCTGCGGACTGCGCACCGGCGCGTTCGCCCTGCTGGCCCTCGCCGACACCCTCCCGGCGCTCGTCGTCGCGTCCGCCGCCACCGGGCTCGCCGGGGCCCTGTTCAACCCTGCGGTCCGCGCCTATCTCGCCGCCGGAGCGGGCGAGCGCCGAGTGGAGGCGTTCGCCGCCTTCAACGTCTTCTACCAGGCCGGCATCCTGCTCGGCCCCCTGGTGGGCCTTGCCTTGCTCGCCTGGGACTTCAGCGTCGTGTGTACGGTCGCGGCCGCGGTCTTCGCGCTCCTCGCCGTCGTGCAGGCCCGCGCCCTGCCGCCGTGCCACCCGGCCGCCGACACCGCGCGGGCGGGCGGGCTGCGGGGGATCGCCGCGGACTGGCGGACCATCGCTACGAACCGGCCCTTCGTCCTGTTCTCCGCCGCGATGGCCGGCTCGTACCTCCTGGCTTTCCAGACCTACCTGGCCCTGCCGCTGCAGGCCCGCACCCTTCTCGGTGAGGACAGCGGTACCGCCATGGGGGTGATCTTCGCGGTCTCCGCCCTGACCGCTGTCGCCGGCCAACTGCGCCTCACCGCCTGGGCCGGAAAACGCCTCGATGCCCCCCGGGCCATCGCGATCGGCCTCGTCCTGATGGGCGCAGCCTTCCTGCCTCTGCTGCCCGGCCCCCACCATCGGGCCGACGGGCTGTCGGCCGGGGGAGGGATGACCGGCCTGGTGCTGTGCGCCGGACTGCTGGCCGCCGGCTCGGCGTTGCTGTACCCGTTCGAGATGGACACCCTGGTCCGGCTGTCCGGCGAGCGGCTGGTCGCCACGTACTACGGCGCGTACAGCACCGTCTCCGGGATCGCGGTGGCCGCCGGGAACCTGGGTGTGGGAGCCCTCTTCGACCTCGCCGCCCGCCTGGGCGCACCGTGGCTGCCCTGGGCCGTGCTGGCCGCCGTGGGCGGCGGCTGCGCGACGGCCCTGACCGCACTGCGCCGCACGGGCCACCTCGACCCTGCGGCCGGTGTCCCGGCGCCGGCGGTGGCCTGAGCCCATGGCCGGGCGTGCACCTCACGCGTGGGGCGCACGCCCGGTCAGCCGGTGGTCGGCCAGTTCCAGGGCTTCGGCCACCACGCGTCGCAGATGCCCGTCGGGCAGCGTGTAGATCACCCGGCGGCCCTCCTTACGGGTCGTCACCAGCCCGGACATGCGCAGTCGGGCGAGATGCTGGCTGACCGCCGGCCGGGCCGCTCCCACGGCCTCCGCCAGCGAGGTGACGTCGGCCTCATTCGCTGCCAGGACATGCAGCAGCGCCAGGCGGGTGCGGTCCGCCAGCAGGCCCAGGACCTCGGCCGCGACCAGGAAGTGCTCAGTGCCCACCTCTCGCGGCTGCGAACCCTGCGCAGGTGATAGATGCATGCGTGCATTCATATGCACATAATAGACAGGTGGGATCTCCGTCCACCCCGCCGCCTGACGAAAGCGAGCGCGCTGTGAGCCAGCACCACCACCATGGTCCTGACGAGCCGGGTGCCCGGCACAGGCATGACCACGGTCACGAGGACGCGCACGGCCACGGGTACCCGCAGAGCCGCGAGCGCGACGGCTCGCGCTGGTCGCGGGTGCGACACCGGGTCTCCCACGTGGTCACGCCGCACAGTCACGAAGCCTCGGACAAGGTCGACTCGGCGATGGAGACCTCCCGGGAGGGGATGCGCACCCTGTGGCTGTCCCTGGGCGTCCTGGGGGCGACCACGGTGATCCAGGCGGTCGTCGTCGTGCTGTCGGGGTCGGTCGCGCTGCTGGGCGACACCATCCACAACGCCGCCGACGCACTGACCGCCATCCCTCTGGGCATCGCGTTCGTCCTGGGCCGCCGTGCGGCGAACCGCCGCTACACCTACGGCTACGGACGCGCCGAGGACCTGGCCGGTGTGGCCATCGTGCTCACCATCGCCGCCTCCTGCGGCCTTGCCGCGTACGAGACGGTCGACCGTCTCCTCAGCCCACGCGACATCACCCATCTGTGGGCGGTCGCAGCCGCCGCGGTGGTCGGCTTCGTCGGCAACGAATGGGTGGCCCGCTGTCGCATACGCACCGGCCGCGCGATCGGCTCCGCCGCCCTCGTCGCCGACGGGCTGCACGCCCGCGCCGACGGCTTCACCTCGCTCGCCGTTCTCCTCGGTGCCGGCGGCGCGGCACTCGGATGGCGGGCAGCCGACCCGATCGTCGGGCTGCTCATCACCGTCGCGATCCTCATGGTGCTCAAGGATGCAGCCCGTGAGGTCTACCGGCGGTTGATGGACTCCGTCGACCCCGCCCTGGTCGACCTCGCCGAAACCGCCCTGCGCGCCGTCGACGGTGTCCGCGACATCGGGCAGGTCCGCATGCGGTGGATCGGCCACGCGCTGCGCGCCGAGGCCGACATCGTCGTCGACCCGCGACTCACCGTGGTCCAGGCCCATGGCCTGGCCGTCGCGGCCGAGCACGCCCTCATCCATGCCGTGCCCCGCCTGACCGGCGCCACTGTGCACACCGACCACACCGCCGACCACGGCGACCCGCACGCCGCCCTCGCCCACCACGCCGCCGTCTGACCTCGTCATCACGTGGGTCGGGCCGGTCGGCGGCGAACGGCGCGCATTCAGCGCCCGCATCCGACGGGCCGACAGGTGCCAGGTACCCGGCCGGGGTATTGTCGTACGGGTCGGCGGCCACGGGCACGCAGCAACGCGGAGGAGGGAGCGGCACAGTGAGCATCGGACAACCGATCGAGCGGGGCAGCGCCCGCCTCGTCGCGGTCTGCGCCGTCCTGCTCGGACTGTTCCTCATGCACGGCGCGCCGGCCACCGCCGCCGAGGGCTGCCACGGTGCGATGCCCTCTGTCACCGTGCCCGTGCACGACGGCCACGCCGCTCCGACGATGACGTCAACGGCGCCGCCGGCCACCGCACAGAGTGCTCAGGCCGCCCGGGCCGGTGACGGTTCGGCGATGCACGGGGTGCAATGCGTCTCCACCCCCGCACACGAGCGGAATCCGCTGCCGACGGCCGGCCTGTACGCCGCCGGGGCACTGCCGGTCGCATGGTTCCCGGCGGGTCTGCGGGCGGCCACCGGCTGGACACGGCGGCGCGGACCGCCGGCCGGCGGGCGACATCTCCTCATCCAGGTGTGCGTCGCGCGGACGTGACAGGCGCTGCGCCGAACCCGGTCACCGACCGGACCGGCCCCGTGTCCTGCCCTTCCCGCGCGCCACCGGCGTGGTGCGCCCACCCGGAAAGACCCTCTCTCAATGTTCGCCTCTTCCCGTTCCGCCATGCCTCGCCGCGCCGTCGCGGCGGTCGGCACCGCAGCGGCCCTCGTGCTGACCCTGGCCGCGTGCGGCTCCTCCGACGACTCCTCGTCCATGCCCGGCATGGGCCACGGCGCGAAGGCCTCGGCCTCCCCTTCGCACAGCGCGTCGCCTTCGATGAGTGACATGCCCGGCATGGACCACATGGCCGCCGACAACGGCCTGTCCGCCAACAAGGACGGCTACCGCCTCACCCCCCACGACACGACCCTGCCTTCCGGCAAGCAGGCCGCGTACCGGTTCACGGTCGACGGCCCGGACGGCAAGCCGGTCACCGACTTCGCCGTCGACCAGACCGAGCGGATGCACTTCTACGCCATCCGCTCGGACCTGACCGGCTTCCAGCACATCCACCCGGTCATGGCCGCCGACGGCACCTGGACCGCCGGCCTCGCCTCCCTCGCCCCCGGCTCCTGGCGCATGTTCGCCTCCTTCACCCCGGACACCGGCACGGGGAAGGGCAAGGACTTCGTCCTGAGCCGCACCGTCACCGTCCCCGGGACACCCACGAAGACCCCGCTGCCCGCAGGGGCCCGCAGCGCGGAGGTCGACGGCTACACCGTCACCGTCAAGGGCGAGCCGATGGCCGGCACGGCGCACCCGCTGACCGTCACCGTGTCCAAGGACGGCGAGCCCGTCACCGATCTGCAGCCCTACCTGGACACCTACGCCCACCTGACCGCCTTCCACGAAGGTGACGCCGCATTCGCCCACCTTCACCCGACCACCGAGGCGAACGGTGAGCACGGTGGCCCCGACCTGGCTTTCCACGCCGAACTGCCCACCTCGGGCAACTGGCGGCTGTTCCTGCAGTTCCGGACCGGCGGCAAGCTCCACACCGCTGCTCTGACCCTGCCCGTGGGCTGACCCGGAGGGGCGCCGCCCGAACGGCGGCGCCCCTCGTCAGGAATTCGATTCCGGATCAGAGCCCGTTCGGTGGCTCTCGCCACGGCGTCACGCCGGACCCGCCGCGCGCCGCCCCTTGTAATTGATTTTCATGGTGTCCATGTCCGTGGCGGTGGAGCGCAGTTCGCGAAAGCCGTAGCCGTACTCCTTCAGCGCCGTCTCCGCCCGGTCCTCGGCGATCGCCGACGCCATCTCCTCGCCGTCCTCGGCGTCCGACACGACCACGTACCGGAAGCTGAAGTGCTTGATCACCGCGTCGTAGGTGAGTGAACCCTCCTCGGTGAACTGCATCGCCGCCAGGCCGTGCTGCTCGACCTCCGCAAGCAGTCGGGCGCGCGCCTCGTCGGTGAGGCCGTCAAAGGTGCCGCGCACGATCACTCGGTAGGTGTGCTGGGTGCTCATCGTGTCCTGTCGCCTTCATTGCACAAGTCGTTGAGGATCAAGGTTACGACGGCGAGGACGAGCGGCATGCGGAATATTGTCGTCGTCGACGCCCCGTCCGAACTCGGGCTGCATGGGGTGCGGCCGACCCGGCTGCCGCCACCGTGCAGAGCCTGGAACACCAGGCGTCGGACGGCTTCCGGGTGCACCTCGACGCCGATGTGCTCGACCCGGTCGTGATGCCCGCCGTCGACAGCCCGGAGAACGGCGGACTGCATCCCGAGGAGCTCGACGCGCCGCGTCGGCCTCGACGTCACGGTGTACGACCCCGACCCCGATCCCGACCCCGACGGCACCGCCGGAGTGCTGCTCGCCCACCTGCTGGTGGCGGCTTTTGCCGAAGTCTGACGGCTGCGCCCCTGGTCGGGGCGGCTTCCAGCGTGTTCCATGGTCATCGGGGGGCGCCCGGACCTGCGGCGGCCCGCGCGAGGGAGCGAGGTTGCCTTGGCCACGACCGTACGACGTGCCGTACTGACTCTGCCCGCCGCACCGCTGGGCCCGGAGAACCCGCTGCCGGCGCTGCGGCCGCTCGACGAGATGCATGTCGTCGACGACCGGGGCCGGGCAGGACTGCCGCGTGACATGGCACGGCAGATCGGCTACGAGCCGCTGGGCACCGTCCTGCCGGTGCGCATTCTCGACGGGTACGGGCGCGAGCGGACGCCCACCGGCCTGGACGCGATCATCATCGAGAACGACCGACTGCGGGCCACCGTCCTGCCGGGGCTCGGTGGCCGGATCCACTCCCTCCACCACAAGCCGACCGGCCGCGAACTGCTCTACACCAACCCTGTCCTGCAGCCCGCCGACTTCGCGCTCAACGGCGCCTGGTTCTCCGGCGGCATCGAGTGGAACATCGGCGCCACGGGTCACACCACGCTGAACTGCGCCCCGGTGCATGCCGCCCGGGTCCCTGCCCCCGACGGCGGTGAGATGGTCCGGCTCTGGGAGTGGGAGCGGTTGCGCGACCTCCCGTTCCAGGTGGACCTGTGGCTGCCGGCGGACTCCGACTTCCTCCATGTCGGCGTACGGATACGCAACCCGCACGAGCACACCGCGCCCGTCTACTGGTGGTCCAACATCGCCGTCCCGGAGGGCGAACGCACCCGGGTCCTGGCCCCTGCGGACGAGGCCTGGCACTTCGGTTACGAACGGACACTGACGCGCGTCCCCGTCCCCGAGACCGGTTCCGTCGACCGTACGTACCCGCTGCTCAGCGACTTCCCCGCCGACTACTTCTACGAAGTGCCCGACGGCGCCCGCCGCTGGATCGCCTCCCTCGACGCCGAGGGCCGGGGCCTCGTGCAGACCTCCACCGACCTGCTGCGGGGCCGCAAGCTCTTCGTCTGGGGCAACGGGCCCGGCGGACGCCGCTGGCAGCAGTGGCTCACCGAGCCCGGCACCGTCGGCTACGCGGAGATCCAGGCCGGACTGGCCCGCACCCAGCTGGAGCACATCCCGCTCGAACCCGGCGCCGAGTTCAGCTGGCTGGAGTCCTACGGTCTGCTGTCCGCGGACCCCGGGGTCGTGCACGGCGACGACTGGACCGCGGCCCGCGCCGAGACCGAACAACGGCTGGCCGAGGCGCTGCCGCGGGCCGACGTCGATGCCGCGTACGCGGCCTGGCGCCCGTACGCCGACACAGAGCCGGGCGAGTCCCTCGCCACCGGTTCCGGCTGGGGCGCCCTCGAGGTCCGGCGTGCCGGATACAAGCTGCCCGGTACGCCGTTCGTCGAGTCCACCCTGGGCGAACAGCAGGCGCCCTGGCTGCACCTGCTCGACCGGGGCGGCTTCCCCGAACAGCGCCGCGTGGCGCCGCCCGGACCGTCGCTGGTCTCCGCGCACTGGCGCGACATGCTGGAGACGGCGGATGCCGAACCCCTCACCGAGTACCACCTCGGCATCGCCCAGTGGCACGCCGGTGACCGCGCCCAGGCGGTCCGCAGCTGGGAACGCGGTCTCGCCCTCGCTCCGTCCCGCTGGCCGCTGCTGCGCTGCCTGGCCGTCGCCGCCCAGGAGGGCGGCCAGCGCGACCGGGTCGCCGACCTCTACAGCGAGGCGTTCGATGACCTGTGCGCGGAGCGCCGGGACGACGGCGATGCCTGGACGGCAGCCACCACCGCTCTCGGCCGCGAGACGATCGAGGCCCTGCTGGCGGCCGGGCGGGCCGAGGACGCCAGGACGGTCTGGACCGGGCTGAGCCCGGCGATCCGGCAGCGCGGCCGGTTCCGCCTGCTGGAGGCCCGACTTCTGCTGGCCGAGGGAGACAGCGCTGCCGCCCGTGCCGTCTTCGACGAGGGCTTCGAGGTCGCGGACCTGCGGGAGGGGGCGGAGATCCTGGACGAGGTATGGTCCGCGCTCACCGACGATCCACTGCCCGACGCGTACAACTACCGGATGCGCCCGAAGAGTTGACCCGGCGCGCCGAGGAGGGGAGCGGCACGTGATCGTCTGGGTGAACGGGGCGTTCGGCAGCGGCAAGACCACACTGGTGGCCGAGCTGCACCGGCGGTGGCCCGAGGCCCTCGTCTACGATCCCGAGCAGATCGGTTACGTCCTGAGGGACATCGTTGAGGTACCGAAGGGCAACTTCCAGCATCTGCCGCTGTGGCGAAGGCAGGTTGCCTCGATGGCCATCGGGCTGGTCGAGGAGTACGGGCGGCCCGTACTGGCCCCGATGACCGTCGTCCATCCGCAGTACGCGGAAGAGATCTTCGGAACCCTGGAAGCAGCTGGAGTGACGGTCCATCACTTCTTCCTCGAGGTGCCCGCCGATGTCCTGGAGCAACGGCTCGATGCCCGGGTCGTCGCCCCGGACGACCCCGTACGCGACGAGGCCGCCCGACGGTGGGGCAAGGCGCAGATCGCGCAGTGTGTGGCCGCGGTCGACGCGCTGCGGGCCGGGACGGTGCTTCTGGACGGCGAGCGGCCCACGCGCGAACTGGCGGACGAGGTGCTGAGGCACGTGGGCACGGAGTCGCCGTAGGGGGTGTGTGCCGTGACCGGAACCTGTCGGGTCAGACGGGCAGGTTCCGGTCGACGTACTCGAAGACCGAGCCGTCCGGATGGACGACGATCAGATTCCGGCCGACCGGCGTCGGCACCGGGCCCGCGACGATCCGGGCGCCGACCCGGACGAGGGACTCGTGGGCTTCGTCGACATTCTTCACCGCGATCGTCGCCGTCACCTTGCGCAGGATCTCAAGCTCCGCCTCGGGGCCGCTCATCAGCAGAAAGCAGCTGATCGCGGCGACCGAGACCCCGCCGCGCTCGAAGCGCAGCGCCGAACTGGCCGTGAGGTCCTCGTAGAAGGCCACCGCGGCCTCCAGGTCATCGACGCATATACGCAGCGTGGTTCCCAGAATTTCCATGCGGAACAGGGTAGTTGGCGGGTCGGACCCATGTGATCGATTCCACCCGCCGGTCCTCGGCGGTGTCAGGCGCGGCAGAGCACCTCGCCGTGCGGGACCATGAACCATGCATCGTCCTGCTCGCCCCAGGCGCGCCAGGCTGCCGCGATGTCGGTCAGCTGCTCGGCGGTCGCGTGGCCGCCGTCGACGGCCACTTTCGCGTACGCCGAGCCGACCGTGCGGTCCGCCCACAGGCCGCTCCACCAGGCGCGGTTCTCCGGTGTGGCGTAGCACCAGGTGGCGGCGGACGGGGTGATGTCGGTGAAGCCGGCCTGCCGGGCCCAGGAGAGCAGTCGCCGGCCCGCGTCCGGCTCGCCGCCGTTGGCGCGGGCCACCCGCCCGTACAGCTCCTGCCACGCGTCCATGACGGGTGATTCGGGATACCAGGTCATCGCCGCGTAGTCGCTGTCGCGGGCCGCGACGATGCCGCCGGGACGGCAGACCCGCCGCATCTCGCGCAGTGCCTGCACCGGGTCGCCCACGTGCTGCAGCACCTGGTGGGCGTGCACGACATCGAAGGAGTCGTCGGGGAAGTCCAGGGCGTGCACATCGGCGGTGGTGAACTCGACGTTGTCCAGGCCGCGTTCGGCGGCGACCTCGGCGGCCTGGCCCAGGATCTCGGCGGCGGTGTCGACGGCGGTCACCCTGCCCGGGGCGACCAGTGCCGCCAGGTCCGCGGTGATGGTGCCGGGACCGCAGCCGACGTCCAGCACCGCCATGCCGGGCCGGAGTTCGCCGATCAGATAGGCCGCGGAGTTGGCGGCAGTGCGCCAGCGGTGCGAGCGCAGCACCGATTCGTGGTGGCCGTGGGTGTAGACGGCGGTCTCCTTCGGCATGGCTGTGCGTCCTCTCTCGGAGCGTGATGCGAAGCGCTGAGCGATGCGCCAACGGTACGCCGAGATGTCGGATGGTGAGACAGCTGTCTTGATATGTGGACTTAGGCGTCGAGGGCTCACACAGGCATCGGGCAGTAGACAGTCAGTGCCTCGGGCAGCTTGTCGATCACCAACTCCCTTTGGCTGTGGGCAACTTCGCCGTCGTACGCATAAGGCGTTCCCGGGGTCAGACCGGCGATCCGGACCCTTCGAAGTCGTACCGCTGCATGGACGGGGGAGCGGGTCAAGGGGCCCGCGACCGCAGCCGCGAGGAGACGGAGGCCGGGCGTGCGGCCGCCGTGCACCACCCGGACGTCCAGCAGCCCGTCCGCGAGGTTGTGACGCCGGCCCGGCGCCGGGCCCATCCGCCGGAACAGGCCGTTTCCCACGAAAAGCAGCCACAACGGGCGCCGCTCTCCCTGAAGTTCGGCCTCCAGCGGGCGTTCGCCGCGCAGCACGTGGAGCGCCGCCACGACGCCTGCGGGCCAGCCGCCGATGCGCGGCGCCCAGTGCTCGCGGGTCCGTACCAGCTCCGGATAGGCACCCAGACTGAAAGCGTTGAGGAAATGGCCGGGTGCGCCGCCCGGCCCGTCCGGGCCCGGACGGAAGCGGCCCAGGTCCACCCGTACCGCATCGCCCGCGACCAGTGCGGCGCACACGTCGTCCACCGTCTCGATGCCCAGGTCGTAGGCGAAGTGGTTGAGGGTCCCGCCGGGGAACACCGCGAGCGGCACACCGTGCGCGGCAGCGACCGAAGCGGCGCTGTTGACCGTGCCGTCACCCCCGCAGATCCCGAGCGCACGGCCCTGGCCGGCTGCCTTCTCCAGCTCCTCGGAGAGCTCGCCGGGCGCGCACTCCACCACTTCGGCGAGCGGCAGCGCGTCCCGCACCAGCGAGGCCGTGGCCGTCGCCGAGCCGGACTCCTGATTGACGACGACCACCAGGCCCCGCCCGCCCGGCAGGGCCGGCGCGTGGGCGGGCGGTCTGCCCGGCGCGGGCAGCTGTCCACGCGTCGGCACGACACCGCGCAGCGCGAACGCGGCTCCTGCGCCGAGCACGGCACCGGCCAGCACATCACTCGGATAGTGGACCCCCGTATAGACGCGGGAGGCGGCGACAGCCAGTGCGAGCGGGGCGACCGCCGCGCCCCAGCCCTTCGATTCGAGGGCGACGCCCGTCGCGAAAGCCGCCGCCGACGCGGCATGCCCCGACGGGAAGGAGGAGGTGAACGGCTGGCGGGTGAGCCGACGTATCACCGGGACGGCGTCCAGTACCGGCCGCTCCCGGCGTACCACCCCCTTCCCCACGGTGTTGATCGCGGCCGAGGCCACGGTCAGCGAGGCTACCCCGCGGAGCGCGGCGCGCCGGGCCCGGGCGCTGCTGCCGAGGGCCGCCATGCCCGCCGCGACGCCGAACCACAGCAGCCCGTGATCGGCGCTGCGGCTGAGCCGTGGCAGGACGGGGCCGGCGCCCGGCCAGTGCCGGCCGGCCACGCTCCGGAAGACGGCGAGATCACGCCGGTGCAGCCAGGTGCGGAGTCCGGTGGGGGAGGGGGCGGAGGATGCGCTGCTCGGTGACGACATGGGAGTGCGGATACCCCTTTCGGCAGGGTCGAAGCAGCAGGCGGGCTCGCGTGCGGCTCTCCGGACGGAGACAGTGGTCCCATGGCATCTCACTCCTCTTCTGTTCGCGACCTGCTGGATCGCCACGCCGAGGCGCTCCAGCTCTTCACCGACCGGGTGCACGCCGTGCGCGACGACCAGTGGTCCGCGCCGACGCCGTGCACCGAGTGGTCCGTCCGTGACCTGGTCGCCCATCTCACCTCCGAGCAGCTGTGGGTCCCGCCGCTGGTCACGGAAGGGCTCACGGTCGCCGAGGTCGGTGACGCCTACGACGGTGATGTGCTGGGCGACGAGCCCGTTGCCGTCTGGGACCGTGCGGCGGCAGGGGCGCGCGAGGCCTTCGCGGCACCGGGGGCGTTCGGTCGGACCGTGAACCTGTCGTACGGGGACACCGGCGCCGACGCGTACTGTGCGCAGATGGTGAGCGACGCGGTGGTGCACTCCTGGGACCTGGCCCGGGCCATCGGTGCGGACGAGGGGCTGCCGGAGGAACTGGTCGCGTTCACGCGGCGCGAGGTCGCACCGTATGCGAAGGGGCTTTCGCAGACCGGTCTGTTCGCCCCGGCCGTCAGGACCGGGAAGGACGCCGACCCGCAGACCCAGCTGCTCGCGCTCCTCGGACGACGCGTGTGAAAAAAGGCTTTGAACGGGTCACATCGGCGTACCGGAGGGGCATCGGACCGGGTCGGCGGCATTGCCGTGGCAAGTGCGCTGCGATTAGCCTGTGTTCGCGATTCCGGTCACTGGTCGGAGTGTCGAACATGAGAGGTGGGTGCACGACCATGGGGCGACTCGTCCCTGCGGTGACGCGGGCCCTGGACGTACTCGAACTCTTCCTCCACGGGGACGGAACACTCTCCGCGCCCGAGGTCACCCGCAGGCTCCAGCTGCCGCGCACCACCGTCCATGAACTGCTCACCACCCTCGCCGCCCGCTCCTACCTGGTGGCGGTCCCGGAGCAGCCCGGCCGTTACCGCCTCGGCGTCCGTACCTACCAGCTCGGCAGCCGGTACGCCGAGCAGCTCGACCTGGCCGCCGAGGGGCAGCAGGTGGCCCGGGAGGTCGCCGAGACGTGCGGCGAGACGGTCCATGTGGCGATCCTGGAGGACGCCGACGTCATCTATATCGCCAAGGTGGACTCCACCCATGCGGTTCGGATGGTCTCCGCGGCCGGACGCAGGCTGCCCGCCCACTGCACCTCCGTCGGCAAGATGCTGCTCGCCGCGCTGCCCGACCGGGAGCTCGACGCCCGGCTCGACGGCCGCGAACTGACCGGAATGACTCCCAACAGCATCACGGACCCCGCCGAGCTGCGGACCGTCCTCGCAGCGGTCCGGGAGCGGGGCATCGCGGTGGAACACCGTGAGTCCAACCCTGATGTGAGCTGTGTGGCGGCTCCGGTGCGGGACCGGTCGGGCCGGGTCGTCGCCGCGCTCTCCATCTCCGTGCCGATGATCCGCTGGACCGAGCAGCGCGAGGAGGAGTTGGCGGTCCTCGCGGCCGACGGCGCCGATGCCCTCTCCGGTCGGCTCGGGCACCACGCGAGGGGGAAGTGATGCGCGGCCCGCGCCCCGAGGTGGCGGTGCGGGAGCACGCCGAGCTCGGTGAGGGCCCTACCTGGGATCCGGCCACCGGGCGGCTGATCTGGGTCGACATCCTCTCGTCCCGCGTCCACACCTACGACCCGGTGAGTGGCCGCCGTACGGTCATGGCCACCGAGCAGCACGTCGGAGCGGCGAAGCCGCGGGCCGGCGGCGGTCTTGTGGTCAATCTGCGCGACGGCATCGGCCTGTACGACCCCGACGGTTCCTTCCGCTGGCTGGTCCACGACCCCGAACCCGGACGGCGAGGCAACGACGCCGCTGTCGCTCCCGACGGCGCGCTGTGGGTGGGCACCATGCGCTACAACGAGGCGGAGACCGGCGGCAGCCTCAGGCGCGTCTCGCCCGATGGCACGGTCACTCCGGTGCTGCCCGTGGTGGCGTGCAGCAACGGCACCGGATGGAGTCCCGACGGGCGGCTCATGTACTACATCGACACCCCGACGGGCCGGATCGACGTCTTCGACTTCGACGGTGAACACGCCGTGAACCGGCGGACGTTCGCCACCGTCGAGGAGGGATCGGGCTTCCCGGACGGACTGACGGTCGATGCCGAGGGAGGTGTCTGGGTCGCCCTCTGGGACGGCGCAGCGCTGCGCCGCTACACGGCGGACGGCGCACTGGACCGGACGGTCGAACTGCCGGTACGGCGCCCGACCGCCTGCGCGTTCGGCGGTGCCGACCTGCGCGACCTGTACATCTCCACGGCCAGGACGGGGATCGACTCCCCGCATCCGCTGTCCGGTTCGCTGCTGGTGCTGCCGGATGCGGGACAGGGAATGCCCGGGACTGCCTTCGCAGGCTGAGGGGGAGGGGGTGGTCCCCCAAGGAATCGCCCCGTCCCGGGCCGGCTCCTTGCCCGAGCTCTCGACTTCGTTCGAGCAGGGTGATCCGGTCCAAGGGCGTCCGGCCGCCTTGCGGTCGCCCGCACCGGGCGACGCTCCTCATGGGGCAAACCTTGCCGGTCGCGGCACTGGGACGTCCGACACACGCACTAACCCGCGAAACGGCGCAGTGCTCCCGGCAGCCGGGAGCCGAGCGGGGACATGTTCCCGCCGGCGCCGTGCCGGGCCAGCAGATCGAGGGCCAGCCGCCCCCGGCGCACCCGCTCGCGGGCCGTGTTCAGGGCGGCGTCACGCAGCTGTGCACCGTACGGATAGATGCCGGGCGCCCTGGACAGGCCGAACTTGAGATAGATCGGCGCGCCGCGGCGGATCAGCTCCGCCGCCTCGTACATCCGCACATAGCCGCCCAGGTCGTCCGGCGCCTCGATGTACAGGTCCATCGGAGCGCCCGACACCCGCCGGATCTCGGTGAGATGAGCAAGTGTCAGATCGGACGGGATATTGATCGAGTCGGCGCCGAGCTGTTCGTGGACCGCGTACGAGGCGGGGTTCACCGGGCCGATGAGCGCCGACACCTTGAAGGTCGTGTCGGCGGGCAGCGTGCCCCGTACCCGTAGCCTGTGCAGCGTCCAGAGCACCCCTTCGTCCGCGACGAGCAGGCACTTGACGCCCAACTCCGATGCGCGCAGGGCATCTTCTACGCATCCTGCCAGTGCGTCATGACCGCGGGCGCGCAGCCCCGCTCCGCCCGAGTCGGTACGCGTGGAGGCGCCGGTGTCCCAGCTGCCGCGTGGCCCGGTGAAGAGACAGAGTTCGATGTCGCGTTCCGCGCAGCCCTCCACCATCTCGGTGATCTCGGCGTCGCTCAGCATCCAGATGCCGCTGCCCTGGCTGATCCGGTGGACCGGCACATCGAGCCGCGAGGACTCCTTCAGGACGACGGCGAGCGCCTCGGGACCCTCGACGGACGGGATCTCGGTCCGCCAGGTGCCCCCGTCGGGGAAGGCGTACGAAGAGGTGTCGGCCGGGTCGGCGGCGGGCGCATCCATCCCGAGCGCGGTGAGCGCGGGTTCGCCGGGGCGACGGACGGACGAGTCGGACGAGGTCATGAGTGACCCTTCATGTTCGGTATGTCGGACGCGGTTCGAGTGGCGGGGTGCGCGCCAACCGCCGGCCGGTGAATGGGGAATTACGGGCGAAGGAGCACCTTGCCCGTCCCGGGATCGCCGCCCCCGACCAGAGCCACGGCTTCCGCGAACCGGTCCAGGGGGAACTCGTGCGTGATCAGCGCCGCCGGATCCAGCAGTCCGGCGGTGAACGCCCGTACCGCGTACGACCAGGCCGCCGACGGCGCGCCGAACACGCTGCGCACGGTGAGTTGACTCAGCGACAGATGTACCGGATCGATACCGACGGCTCCCGGCGCGAACATGCCGGTGAGCACCACCCGGCCGCCGCGCCGCGCCAGCAGGCAGGCGTCGGCGGCGGTGGGCGGCGCGCCGGCTGTCTCCACGACCAGGTCGTAGCGGCCGTTCGCCTCCGTGGCCTCCTCGGGGGTGCGGGCCTCGCTTGCCCCGAACGACAGTGCCTGACCTGCCCGTTCGCTCCGTGGGTCGATCACTGTCAGCTCGCCGGGGGACAGTGCGGACAGCAGCTGCACGGCGAGCAGCCCGAGCGTTCCGGCGCCCACCACGGCGACCCGCTCGCCCGGTTCGGGGGCCCCGGCCCGCACCGCCGCCGCCACCACCGCGGCCGGTTCCAGCAGGGCGGCGGCGCGCAGATCCGCGTCGTCGGACAGGGGGTGCAACAGCCGTGCGGGGACGACGACATGGTCGGCGAACGCCCCGGGTCGGGTGAAGCCCGTCTCGTCGTACCCCGATGTGCAGAGCGAGGTCTCGCCGCTCCGGCACCGCTCGCAACTGCCGCAGGACCGGAAGCCCTCGGCGACCGTCCGCCGTCCGAGCAGCGCCGGATCGACGTCCGCGCCCAGGGCGTCGACCACGCCCGACCATTCATGGCCGGGCACCACCGGGTAGCGGACATAGCCCGGGGCGCGATGGCCGTCGTACACCTCGCGGTCGCTCATGCAGATCCCGGCCGCGGCGACCTGTACCCGGACCTCGCCGGGGCCGGGCTCCGGAAGGGGACCGGTGGTCAGGGTGTGCTCGCCGGGCCGCTCGACCGTGATCGCCCGCGAGTGGGTGGAGCTCACTTGGGCTGCCTCTTCTCCCAGCCGTCCGCCCACAGGTCGAACCGGGCCTGCTGCTGGGGGAATTCGGCTGCGGCGTCCACATCGAGCTCGACTCCGAGACCTGGAGCGTGGGAGAGCTCGAAGCAGCCGGTTTCGGGGTCGACCTGCGGGGCGCCCTTCACGACCTTCTTGATGTCGGCGTCCGCGAAGTCGTTGAAGTGTTCGAGGATCTTGAAGTTGGGTGTGCAGCCGGCCAGTTGGAGGCTGGCCGCGGTCAGTACCGAGCCACCCACATTGTGCGGTGCGATGAGCGTGTAGTGGGTCTCGGCGGTCGCGGCGAGCTTGCGCGTCTCCAGGATGCCGCCGATGTGGCCGAGGTCCGGCTGGATGATGTCGGCCGCCTGCGACTCGAACAGCTCGCGGAACTCGATCCGGTCGTGGATGCGTTCACCGGTCGCGATCGGCAGGTCGACCTTGTCGGCCACCTTGCTGAGCGCCTTGAGGTTCTCGGGCGGCACCGGCTCCTCCAGCCAGGCCGGCCGGAAGGGCGCCATCTCGTGTGCGATCCGCACGGCGGTGGACGGGCTGAACCGCCCGTGCATCTCCAGCATCAGTTCGGCGTCCGGGCCGATGGCATCCCGTACGGCCTCGATCAGCGACACCGCGTACCGGGTCTCCTGCTGCCCCAGTTCGAAATGACCGGTCCCGAACGGGTCGATCTTCAGGGCGCGGTAGCCGCGCTCGACGACCGCCCGAGCCGCCTTGTGGTACGCCTCCGGGGTGCGCTCGGTGGTGTACCAGCCGTTCGCGTACGCCTTGACCCGGTCGGTGACCTTTCCGCCGAGCAACTGCCAGACCGGGACGCCGAGCGCCTTTCCCTTGATGTCCCAGCAGGCCATCTCGACGACCGCGATGCCGGACATCACGATCTCCCCGGCCCGCCCGTAGTCGCCGTACTTCATCCGGCGTACGAGGTCCTCCACGGCGAAGGGGTCGGAGCCGGCGATGTGGTTGGCCTCCGCCTCGCGCAGATAGCCGACGAGAGCATCGGTACGGCCGAGCATCCTGGTCTCGCCGACGCCGGTGAGACCCTCGTCGGTATGGACCTGGACGTAGGTGAGATTGCGCCAGGGCGTACCGACGACATGTGTGCTGATTCCGGTGATGCGCACGGGAGTTGCCCCTCGACTTGTTCGATATTTCGTCATGCGTTCGAAATCCTGGCGTGACCGTAATGACGCTGCGGGGCGAGTGTCAATGGGGCCGCAGGGTCCGGGTTCGGCTCCCCACCGGAGCCGAACTCCTGCTCGGACGGTCCGGCCGCGACCCCGGGGCGACGTACGGGCCGCCTCTGCCGGGCGGGCGGTCTCGCTCAAACCTCCGTATAAAGGGCCCTGGGAGCGAGACGGTACGAGGCAGGGCGAGCCGGAGCCGTACAGGTGACGGAGCGGTAGCGAAGGAGACCCGGGATGGCGCGGGAGCGGACCGAGCGGGCCGGACCGGGCGGGGATGCCGGGCGTGCCCCATGGACTCCTCGGGAGGATCGGGGGCCCGTACGCTACGGGCCGCCCGCCCCCGATCCGGGCCTGCCCGTGCTGCCCGAGCTGGCCGGTGTGCTCGCCGCGGCAGCCGGGCGCAGCGAGCCCGAACCGACCGGTGGCGGCGGACCCCTGCGCGAGGCGGCCGCCGCCTACTGGACCCGGCGCGGGCTGCGCGGCGGACCTGAGTACATCGCAGCCGCCCCCGGCGCCTCGCCGCTGCTGCTCGCCCTGATCGCCGCGCACGGAGGTGATGTCCTCACGCCGCGTCCCTGTCCCGCCACCTGGATCCCGCAGGCGCGACTGCTCGGCAGGCCCGCCTACCATGTGCCGACCCCGGCCGAGTGCGGCGGCGTGCCCGACCCGTACGCATTGCTGGAGACCGTACGAAGGGTGCGTGCCGAAGGCGGCCGGCCCCGGCTGCTGCTGATCTCCGTGGTCGACGACCCGACCGCCACCGTCGCCCCACCGGAACTCGTCCGCGAGGCGTGCGAGGCAGCCGTCGCCGAGGGGATGCACGTCGTGAGCGACGAGACCTGGCGCGACACCCTTCACCGCCCCCACGACACGGTCCTGCTCAGCCCCGCCGAGATGTGCCCCGACGACGTCACGGTCGTCTGCGATCTGGCCGGGGCGCTGACCCCGTCCGCCTGGCCGGTCGCGGTCGCCAGATTCCCGGACACCGAACGGGCGGCGGTGCGGCACGCCCGGACCCTCGACATCCTCACCGCTCTGGGCGCCCTCGTCGCGGGCCCGGTCGCCGCGGCGGCCGCCCACGCGCTGACCGAACCGGAGGCCGTCACGGCCCGGGTCCGCCGGGCCGCCGCCCTGCAGGCGCAGGTCGCCGCCGCGGCCCACCGGGCGGTGCTCGCCTCGGGCGCGCTGGCCCGGCCCCCGCAGGCCGGCCGCCATCTCTACGCCGACCTGGGGCCGCTCCGCGCCCGGCTGGCCACCCGCGGCGTCACGGATTCCCTGGAACTGGAGGAGTACCTCACCGAACGCCTCGGCGCGCCCACTCCCGGCGGCCACCGCTTCGGGGACGAACTGGGCGCGCTGCGGGTGCGGCTGGGCACCGGGCCGCTGCTCGGATCGACCCCCGAGCAGCAGATGGAGTCCCTCACTGCGGTGGAGCCCCTGAAATTGCCGCATGTCGCCCGAGCGCTGAGCATTTTCGGAACAGCCCTCGACGAACTCCGATGAGGAACCGAACTCCGACGACGTACGCGCCGACGTGCCGACCACGCGCCGGCATACGTGAGCACTGACGTACCGACGACGCTTTCCGGGACGGGAGTCCTTCGATGACGGAACAGACCGAGCGCTCCGGTGCGGGGGCCGCGCATTCGGCCCCCCTCGGCGAGATAGTCCCGCCGCGCCCCCTCGGTGAGGTGCGGGTCTGGCCCGGAGGCTTCGCCGACCGGCTCACCGCCCCGCTCCCGGGTGTCAGGGGCATGTCCAGGCTGGCCCGTGAGCGCGCCATGAGGCCCGACGCGGAGGGGCTGCGCGGCATCCACCGACTGCCGTTCGCCCCCGAACCGCTGCCCGCCGCCGACGCGGGCACGACCTCCGTCACCTGGGCCGGGCATGCCAGCTGGATCATCCGCACCGGCGGGCTGACCATCCTCACCGACCCCGTCTGGTCCCGCCGCATCCTCGGCACACCCGCCAGGATCACGCCCGTCGGTGTCCGCTGGGAGGACCTGCCGCCCGTCGACGCGGTCGTCATCAGCCACAACCACTACGACCATCTCGACGCACCCACCCTGCGCAGGCTGCCGCGCGACACGCCGCTGTTCGTCCCCGCCGGGCTCGGCCAGTGGTGCCGTCGCCGCGGCTTCTCCTGCGTCACCGAGCTCGACTGGTGGGAGTCGGCAGTACTGCGCGGCGTCCGTTTCGACTTCGTTCCCTCCCACCACTGGTCCAAGCGGACCCTCACCGACACCTGCCGCTCCCTGTGGGGCGGATGGGTCGTCAAGGCCGTCGGCGGCGGCGACGGACCGCGGGTCTACTTCGCAGGGGACAGCGGCTACGGGCACTGGTTCACGCAGATCGGCCGCCGCCACCCCGGGATCGATCTGGCGCTGCTGCCGATCGGGGCGTACGAACCGCGCTGGTGGCTCGGCGACGTGCACCTCGACCCGGAAGAGGCCGTGCAGGCGTACGAGGATCTCGGCGCCCGCGCGATGGCGCCGATGCACTGGGCGACGTTCCTGCTCTCCGCGGAGCCCGTTCTCGAACCGCTCACCCGGCTCCGTACCGCCTGGCAGCGCGCCGGGCATCCGCGCGAACGCCTGTGGGACCTGCCGATCGGCGGCTCCCGGCTGCTGGACGGGACTCATGCCCAACAGGCACTCGACACCCCGCACACTTCCCGGGCGCCCCGGGGTATCAGTGGCTGAACCGGGCCCGTACCCTGCGCCACACCGCGGGAGCACCGCTGATCAGCAGCGTCAGACCGACCGCCGCGACCACACCCTGCCACGGCTCCGGGAACAGCGAACCCCCCAGAATGCCGATCAGCTGATACGTCGCCGCCCACGCCAGGCAGGCCGGTATGTCACCGCGCGCGAACCTCCGCATCGGCATGCGTCCCAGCAGACACGCCAGCATCACGGGAATCCGCCCGGCCGGCACCAGCCGCGACAGCACCAGCACCACCGCGCCGTGCTCGTCCAGCTTCTGCTGCGCCTGCGCAAGCCGCTCCGGCGCCGCCCGGTCGCTGATCGCCCGCAGCCACTTCGAGCCGTTCTTCGAGCGCACCCCGCGCTGCCCCAGCCAGTACAGACAGATGTCCCCGAGGAACGCCGCCGACGCCGCCACCCCGAACACCACGAGCAGCGCGAACGGGTCAGTCTGGTGGAACGCCACCACGGCCGCCGAACTCACCAGCGCCCCCGTCGGCACCACCGGCACCAGTGCACCCAACGCCACCAGCAGGAACAGGGATGGATAGCCGACGGCCTGCTGCGTCGACTCAGGGGGCAGCTGCCCCACGACCTGCAGGATCACCTGGCGGCCTCCGGCCGCACATGCTCGCCGTGGGTCAGCCGGTGCACCGCCACGTCCGGCGCCAGCAGCGCCGCCTGCCGGACGAACTCGTCACCCGGTGAGTGGAACTCGTGCGGCCGGACCCCGTCCATCCCGATCGGCCAGTACGTGCCGTAGTGCACCGGCACGGCCGAGCGCGGCGCCAGCCGGGCCAGCGCCTGCGCGGCCCTGCCCGCGTCCAGATGACTGTGGCCGAGATAGGGGCCCCAGCCGCCGACCGGCAGCAGCGCCACATCCACCGGGCCGACCGCCTCCGCCATGTCGTCGAACAGCCCGGTGTCCCCGGCGAAGTACGTACGGGCCTCGCCGTCGACGACATAGCCCAGCGCGGGGGAACGGTGCGGGCCCACCGGGAGCCTCCGGCCGTCGTGCTCCGCGGGGACGGCCCGTACCAGAACCTCACCCACGCGCACCTCGTCCCCCGGCGCCACCTCGGTGATCCGCAGCCCGCGCACGCCGCGCAGCATCCGCAGTCCAGGTACGGAACGGACGGCGCCCACCGGCACGATCAGCCGGGTACCGGGGGCGAGACGGGCCAGCGACGGCAGATGCAGGTGGTCGGAGTGCAGATGGGAGACAAGGACGACGTCCGCGACGGTGGCCTCGGGGCCCGGAAGCGCACCCCGGCGACGACGCAGATGCGCGAAGCGCCGTACGAAGAGCGGGTCGGTCAGGACGCGGACTCCGGAGTCCTCGATGGTGCAGGTGGCATGACCCCACCAGGTGACTTCCACCGGCACCGTCTGCCTCCCGTCCGCCGTGGCTCTCTGTTCCGGTCCCTTGAGCGTAGTGCCGCAGCGGGTGCGGACGGATGCGTCCGGCCGCTGACCCGAAGCGGAGGCCTCAGTCCGTCAGTCCCAGCGCCCCCGCTGCCTGGATCGCCAGCCAGACCTCCGCCAGCGCCCCCGTCGACGCCAGATCGCGGTCGGCCAGCGCACCGAATCGCCGCAACCGGTACGTGAGGGTGTTCGGATGGATGTGGAGCGCGGCCGCCGCCGCATCCGTGCGGCGGTCGCGCTCCATCCAGGTGCGGGCGGAGACCAGCAGCTGCGAATCGTGCGCCTCGTCGTAGCGCAGCACCTCACCGAGGACGTGCTCGACCAGCGCGGTCAGGACCGCTGGGTCGTCGGGCAGCCAGCGGCCCATGGAATCGTCCCCGTAACGGATCACCGGACGGCCCGACTCGACGGCCTTCGAGACCGCCCAGAGCGCCTCGCGCTGCGCGACCCGCAGCGCAGCGCCCGGCAGGAACGGGCGACTCATCCCGGCCGCCACGCCCGGCAGCCCGCCGATCTCCGCGGCCAGCTGCGGCGCCCCGAGGACATAGCGGTCCTCGCCCCGGGTGAGCAGCAGATGCGGATGGTCCTGGAGGCAGCGCAGCAGTGCCTCGTCCGTGGTCTGCCGGACCACGAGCAGCACGGTGTCGCCCTCGATCGCATGCCGGGCGAGCCTGCGCCGTGCCGCTTCCGGGTCGAGGACCTCCTGCAGGAGCTCGGCGAGGGTCTCCGCGCCCTCGCGGCGCAGCGTCTCGCGCTCGTTGCGCACCATCGCGACCCGCAGCGCCGCCACCGTGGCGATGTGCTGGACGACGGCGAGTCCGGCGGGCTGGGCACCCTCCCGCTCGTACGCAACAAGGAACCCGGCCGGACCGCCGGGCGCCGGAACGGGCAGCACGAATCCACCGGGGACGGTCGGCGGGGCGTCGACCGAGTCGGGCAGGACGCCCGGATCAGGCGCCGGTACGCCCGGCAGGAGGGGGCGCCCCTGCGGCGTGCAGAGGTACACGTCGTATCCGGAGAGGCGTTCGAGGCGGCGCAGCAGTGTGGGCGTGTCGAGGTCCTCGGCGACCAGCCAGCGCAGCGAACCGAAGACCTGCAGCTGGGCGCCGAGCCGGTGCCGGGCATCCTCCTGGACCGATGCGGCGACCTCCTGGGCCACCGCGATGAAGGGGACGGCGAGCGGGACCTCGAGGACCGGGAAGCCCCGCTCCTCGGCCGCCCGGAAGAACGTGTCGTGCAGCGGGGGCATGTGCAGCTGCGCCGAGAGGGCCAGCGCGGAGACCCCGGCGTCGTCCAGCCGCTCCAGATACGCGCGCTGCCCGGCGGCGGTCCTGGGGACCGCCAGGCCCGTCGTCATGATGACCTCGGCGCCGAGCAACCAGGGTGTCGGATCGGCGAGTTCGCTCGCGTGCGCCCAGGAGACCGAGCGGCCCAGACCGCTGCTGCCCGCCTTCACCGTGAGCTGGAGGGCGGGGTAGGAGAGAAGATCCTCAACGGTGAGTTTGTCGCTGGCCACAGACAACAGCGTATCCCTTTGTGACTTTCACAATTGCCGCGCACGGTTCGGGACCACAGACTGAGGGGCCAGTCCCCGCGCATGAACAGTAGGTGGAGCGCCCGTGACTTCCTCGATCACCGAAGTCGAGACCAACGGGGTCGAGCGGATACCCGAAGCGGACCGCACCGCCCGTCCCCTCGACCTCTTCCGGCTCGCCTTCGGCGGTGCCAACACCTTCGCCACCTGTGTGCTCGGTGCGTTCCCGATCCTGTTCGGGCTCTCCTTCTGGCAGGGACTGGCGGCGACCGTGCTGGGGCTGCTCGTCGGCGCTCTGCTGCTCGCCCCGATGGCGCTGTTCGGCCCGACCAACGGCACCAACAACGCCGTCTCCTCCTCCGCCCACCTGGGCGTGCACGGCAGGATCGTCGGCTCGTTCCTCTCGCTGCTCACCGCGGTCGCGTTCTTCTCGATCTCCGTGTGGTCCTCGGGTGACGCACTCGTCGGCGGAGCCCACCGGCTCGCCGGTCTCCCCGAGTCCGACGTGAGCTACGGCGTCGCCTACGCGATCTTCGCCGGACTGGTGCTCGTCGTCTGTATCTATGGCTTCCGGTTCATGCTGCTGGTCAACAAGGTCGCGGTCGTCGCGGCCTCGGCGCTCTTCGTCCTCGGCGCCTTCGCCTTCGCCGGAGACTTCGACCCGGGGTACGCGGGAGCCTTCGCCTCGACCGCCGATCCGCTCTTCTGGCCGGCCTTCATCGGCTCCGCGCTGATCGTCCTGTCCAACCCGGTCTCGTTCGGCGCCTTCCTCGGCGACTGGTCCCGCTACATCCCGACCGCGACGCCGCGCCGCCGGGTCATGGGCGCCGCGTTCCTCGCCCAGGTCGCCACCCTGCTGCCGTTCCTCTTCGGCCTGGCCACCGCCTCGATCATCGCCGCCAAGGCCGCGAAGTACGTCGACCCGGCCGCCCCCAACTACGTCGGCGGGCTGCTCGCCATCTCGCCCGGCTGGTACTTCCTGCCGCTCTGCCTGATCGCCCTGATCGGTGGCCTCTCCACCGGCACGACTGCGCTGTACGGCACCGGGCTCGACGTCTCCAGCGTGTTCACGCGCTTCAGCCGGGTCCAGTCGACGTTCTTCATCGGGGCCCTGTCGATCGCCTTCATCTTCGTCGGCCGGTTCGCACTCAACCTCGCGCAGTCCATCTCCACCTTCGCCACTCTGATCATCACGTGCACGGCCCCGTGGATGATCGTCATGGCCCTCGGCTACTTCACCCGGCGCGGCTGGTACGACGCGGACGCCCTCCAGGTCTTCAACCGCCGCCAGACCGGTGGACGCTACTGGTTCAACCACGGCTGGAACTGGCGCGGCATGTCCACCTGGGTCATCTCGGCCGTCGTGGCGCTCCTCTTCACCAACCTGCCCGGCCAGTTCGTCGGCCCGCTCGGCAACCTCGCGAACGGCGCGGACATCTCCCTGCCGGTCGGCCTCACCCTGGCGGCCGTGCTCTACCTCACCCTGCTGACCGTGTTCCCGGAGCCGCGCGGGGTGTACGGGCCGGACGGCCCCCGAATCGTCCGGGCGTCGGACGCCGAGGTCCCGCCGATCACCGGCGGTACGGAGGAGCCCCTCGCCGCCGAGCCCGCCGCCGCTCACTGAGCGCTCGCCCCGTCCGTCACCAGGAGCCACCCATGAGCACGACCGAGAACACCCCCGTCCAGGAGATCCGGGCCGCCGCCGACGCGCTGGTCGCCGCCTTCGCCGAGGGACGCCTCGACGACTACTTCGGTGCCTTCGCTCCGGACGCCACCTTCGTCTTCCACTCCACCCCGCAGCGGCTCGCCTCCACGGCCGAGTACCGAGCGCTGTGGCAGCAGTGGGTGGCCGAGGACGACTTCCGGATCCTGGCGTGCACCTCCACCGGACAGCTGATCCAGCACCTCGGCGCCACCGCCGTCTTCAGCCACGACGTCGAGACCAGGATCGCCACCCGGGCCGGCGAGGAGACCGTCCACGAGCGGGAGACGATCATCTTCGCCCGCGCCGAGGACGGCAGCTGGCCCGCCGTCCACGAGCACCTGTCCGCCCGCACCACCGGCTGACGGCACCACCGCGCCCCACTGTTCGCCCGCACCACCGGGTGACCACGAGCACCACCCGTACCGCCGCCCGACCATGAGAAAGACCGGTTCCATGAGCACCACGTTCCGCAACTACATCGACGGCGCCTTCGCGGACGCCTCGGACGGCCGCACGCTCGATGTCGTGGACCCCTGTACCGGCGAGGTCTACGCCACCTCCCCGCTCTCCGGCGCCGCGGACGTCGACGCGGCGATGGCGGCCGCTGCTGCCGCGTTCCCCGTCTGGCGTGACACCACCCCGTCCGTGCGCCAGCTGGCCCTGCTGAAGATCGCCGACGCGATGGAGGCGCGCGCCGACGAACTCGTCGCCGCGGAGAGCCGGGACACCGGCAAGCCGCTCCACCTCACCCGCAGCGAGGAACTGGCCCCCGCCGTCGACCAGGTCCGCTTCTTCGCGGGTGCGGCGCGGATGCTCGAAGGCCGCTCGGCCGGCGAGTACATGGAGGGGATGACCTCGATCATCCGCCGCGAGCCGGTCGGCGTCTGCGCCCAGGTAGCACCCTGGAACTACCCGCTCCTCATGGCGGTCTGGAAGTTCGCGCCCGCGCTCGCCGCGGGCAACGCCGTGGTCCTCAAGCCCTCGGACACCACCCCGGCCTCCACCGTGCTCATCGCCGAGATCATCGGCGGCGTCCTGGAGGAGCTCGAGCTGCCCCGCGGCATCTTCAACGTGATCTGCGGCGACCGTGAGACCGGCCGGATGATGGTCGAGCACCCCACCCCGGCGATGGCGTCCATCACCGGTTCGGTCCGGGCCGGCATCCAGGTCGCGCAGAGCGCCGCCAAGGACGTCAAGCGCGTCCACCTGGAGCTCGGTGGCAAGGCCCCGGCCGTCGTCTTCGAGGACGCCGACCTGGAGAAGGCGGTCGAGGACCTGATCGTCGGCGGCTACTTCAACGCCGGCCAGGACTGCACCGCCGCGACCCGCGTTCTGGTCCAGGAGTCGGTCCACGACGCGTTCGTCGCCGCCCTCGCCAAGGCCGCGGCCGACACGAAGACCGGGCAGCCGGACGACGAGGACGTGCTCTACGGCCCGCTCAACAACGCGGGTCAGCTCGCCCAGGTCAGCGGCTTCATCGACCGCCTTCCCGCCCACGCCAGGGTCGAGGCGGGCGGCCACCGGGTCGGCGACAAGGGCTATTTCTACGCCCCGACCGTCGTCTCCGGTCTGCGGCAGGACGACGAGATCGTCCAGAACGAGGTCTTCGGACCCGTCATGACCGTCCAGTTGTTCACGGACGAGGCCCAGGCCGTGGAGTACGCGAACGGCGTCGACTACGCCCTCGCCTCCTCCGTATGGACCAAGGACCACGCACGGGCGATGCGGATGTCCAAGAACCTCGACTTCGGCTGCGTCTGGATCAACACGCACATGGCGCTCGTCGCCGAGATGCCGCACGGCGGCTACAAGAAGTCCGGCTACGGCAAGGACCTCTCCGCGTACGGCTTCGAGGACTACACGCGCATCAAGCACGTCATGACCTCGCTCTGACACCTGCCCCTCCATGCGCCCCCGCCCCGGGTCCCGTCCCGGCGCCGGGGGCGCATGTGTGTGCCGACACGTAGTTCTTCCGTCCTGACATACGCCTTTTTGTACGGGAGTCGGAGAGGTAGGGTCGCCCGTACGCCGAGCACGGGGGGAACGCCCATGGAGGACGTACGGGTGGCGGCCATCGCCAGTCTCACGCCGTTGGAGGAGCTCGACAGCGACCCGTTCCTCGTGGACACGCGCAGCCAGCACGCCATGTGCGCCCGCTGGGCCGCCGACAAGGGCTACGTGGTCACGCGGCAGCTGCGGTTCTACGGGCTGCGCCCCGACCACCACGCCTTGTGGGCGGATGTCGACGACGGCGACGTCCAACTCTTCGTCGCGCCCAACGACCGGGTGCTCGCGCGGGCACTCACCTCGGTGCCGGAGTTCGCCGCGGAGTGCGAGCGGCGAGGCGTACGCCTGGAGTTCGCCGGTCTCGACGAGCCGTCGTACAGCTCCCGTACGAAGGCGAGCGTGCACCGCAGGCTCTCCATGCCGACCGCCGGATACGACGGCTGCTGACCGTCGCACTCCCCGGGCTCCGTGCCGTGCGACGCTGCTGTGAAAGGCTGGGGCCGGGTCCGGAACGGCGGGGCCCGGACGTGTGAGGTGGGAACGGCGTGGGTGACGGGCGATGGCGTACGGCCGGCAGCGCCCTGATGCGGGTGATCGTGGTGTGGGCCGTCTCGACCCTCACCATGCTGGTGCTCGCCGGGATTCTGCCCGACTTCCAGCTCCAGTCGGACAACGGTGACAGCTTCACCAAGATCGCGTTCACCGCTGCCTGGGGCGCCGGCGCGTTCGGTCTGCTCTCCGCCCTGGTCTGGCCGGTCCTCGTGCGGGCGCTGCTCATCGTGCCCGCCCTCGTCCTCGGGATGCTGGTCTTCTTCCTCAACGGCTCGCTCCTGCTCGTCGCCCTGCGGCTCATACCGGACGGGCGCGGCGCCGCCAACCCGGAGACCGCGGTCGTCGTCGCCGCCGTGATGTCCGCCGTCGCCTCCGCGACCTCCACCGCGCTCGCCGTCCGCGACGACAACGCCTACCGCCGCAGGCTCTCCCGCCTCGCCGACCGGCGCCGCCGCCGCAGCGGCGCGGACGGCGGCCGCAGCGGACCGCCCGGCACGGTCTTCATCCAGCTCGACGGCGTCGGCCACGACGTCCTCGCGCGGGCCGCCGAGGGCGGTCTGATGCCCACCGTCGCGCACTGGCTCGCCGATGGGTCGGGCCACCGGCTCACTCCGTGGCGCACCGACTGGTCCAGCCAGACCGGCGCCAGCCAGCTGGGCATCCTGCACGGCAGCAACTTCGACATCCCCGCCTTCCGCTGGTTCGAGAAGGAGACCGGCGACGTCGTGGTCTCCAGCAGACCCGCGAGCGCCCTCGAAATGCAGCGCCGCGCCATCGTCCGCACCCACGACGGCGGGCTGCTCACCCTTGACGGCGCCAGCCGTGGAAACCTGTTCAGCGGCGGCGCCGACCAGCTCGCCCTCGTCCTGTCGATGGCTGCCCGGCGTGGCAAGGGGCGCCGCTCCCGGGCCGGTTACTTCGCGTACTTCTCCGACCCGGCCAACGCCGTCCGTACCGCACTGTCGTTCGTCGCCGAGGTCGGCCGGGAGATCAGCCAGTCGACCCGGGCGCGGATCCGGAAGGACACGCCCCGGATCAAGCGCGGCGGGCTCTACCCCTTCATCCGTGCCTTCGCGACCGTCGTCGAGCGTGACGTGGTGGTCGCGGCGGTCATCGGGGACATGTTCGCCGGACGCACCGCCGTCTACGCCGACCTCGTCGCGTACGACGAAGTCGCGCACCACTCCGGGCCGCACAGCCGCGACGCGGAGAAGGTCCTCGCACGCCTGGACCGTTCGCTCGCCCTGATCGTCAAGGTCGCCGCACACACACCGCGCCGCTACCGGATCGTGCTGCTCTCCGACCACGGACAGAGCCCCGGGGAGACCTTCGCCGGGGCGTACGGCCTGACGCTCAAGGACCTGGTGCGGGCGGGCTGCGGGCTGCCGGTGCCCCGACGGGCCCAGCGTACGAAGAGCGGCTCGGAGGCACGAGACGCGGTGCGGACCGCCCTGCACCGGCCCGTCGAGGAAGGCGGGACGCACACCGCCGCGGCCCCGTCCGACCCGGTCGTCCTCGCCTCCGGCAATCTCGGCCTGATCTCCTTCCCCGACATCGACGGGCGCGCGACACGCGAACAGCTCGACCGTCGCCATCCCGCGCTGCTGAGCACCCTCGCCAATCACCCCGGCATCGGCTTCCTGCTGGTCCGCAGCGAGCTGCACGGGTCGGTGGTGCTGGGGCGTGGCGGCGCACAGACACCCGTGTCGGAACTGGCGGACGGGGAAGGCCTGCTGGAACCGTTCGGCCCGGGCGCGGCGGACGCGGTGCGGCGCACCGACACCTTCCCGCATGTCGCCGATGTCATGGTCAACTCGATGTACGACCCCGCCACGGGCTGTGTGCACGCCTTCGAGGAACAGATCGGCTCCCACGGCGGGCTGGGAGGTGAGCAGTCCCGGCCGTTCCTGCTCCACCCGCGCACCATGTCGGAGCCGATGGCCTCCCGCATGTCGGCGGGGCCGGGTGCGGACGGTGAGCTGGTGGGGGCCGAGCAGGTGCACGAGGTGCTGCGGCGCTGGCTGCGGGAGTGTTCCGGACCGCAGGTACCGCTGACTTCGGACGACGCCGATGAGTCCGGCGGGGCGGACGGGGCGGCGGCCGCAGCCGGCTGAGGGGCATTGTCAGTGGTGGACGGCAGGATGGTGGCCATGACGAACTCTGCTGTTGTGCTCGCCGATGCCGCCTCCTACGCCGCCGCGGTCGAAGAAGCGTCGGCGGCCGCCGCCGCGTACTACGCCGCGGGCGAGAGCACGCTCGACGACGACGCGTACGACCGGCTGGTGCGCGGGATCGCCGCATATGAGGAGGAGCACCCGGAGGACGTGCTGGCCGCCTCGCCGACCGGCAAGGTGGCCGGCGGCGCCGCGGGCGGGGACGTACCGCACACGGTGCCGATGCTCTCCCTGGACAACGTCTTCTCCGCCGAGCAGTTCGTCACCTGGACGGCCTCCCTGGAGCGCCGGATCGGCAGACCGGTCGCCGCGTGGAGCGTGGAGCCCAAGCTCGACGGGCTCGCGGTCGCCGCCCGCTACCGGTCGGGCCGCCTGGAGCGCCTGATCACCCGGGGCGACGGCACGGCGGGCGAGGACGTGTCGCATGCGGTCGGCACCGTCGTCGGACTCCCGGAGCAGCTCGGCGAGCCGGTGACGATCGAGATCCGCGGCGAGATCCTGATGACGAACGAGCAGTTCGAACAGGCCAACACGGTCCGCACCGAGCACGGCGGCGACCCCTTCGCCAACCCGAGGAACGGCGCGGCGGGCACCCTCCGCGCCAAGGATCGCCCCTACACGGTCGAGATGACGTTCTTCGCATACGGCGCCCTGCCGCTGCCCGAGTCCGGCGAGCTCACCGGCACGCTGGCCGAACTCCCGCACAGCGAAGTCCTCAGGTACGTCGCCGGGCTCGGCGTGCACACCGCGGCCGAGACGGACGTCGCGCCGCGCACCGTCACCGCGGTGGAGCAGGTGCAGTCCCGGGTCGAGGAGATCGCCGCGCTGCGCGCCTCGTTGCCGTTCGGTATCGACGGCATCGTGATCAAGGCCGATCACGCGGCCGACCAGCGCGAGGCCGGTTCGGGCACCCGGGCGCCGCGCTGGGCCATCGCGTACAAGCTCCCGGCCGTCGAGAAGGTCACCCGGCTCCTCGGCGTCGAGTGGAACGTCGGCAGGACCGGCATCATCGCCCCGCGCGCCGTGCTGGAACCCGTCGAGATCGACGGATCGACTGTCAGTTACGCCACGCTGCACAACCCCGCCGACATCACCCGCCGCGACCTGCGCCTGGGCGACCGGGTGATGGTCTACAAGGCCGGCGACATCATCCCCCGCATCGAGGCCCCGGTCGCCCATCTGCGGACCGGCGAAGAGCAGCCCATCGTCTTCCCCGAGACATGTCCGCAGTGCGGTTCCGAGATCGACACGAGCGAGCAGCGCTGGCGCTGTGTCCGGGGCCGCGACTGCCGCCTCGTCGCCTCCATCTCGTATGCGGCGGGCCGCGACCAGCTCGACATCGAGGGTCTCGGCGCGACCCGCGTCGTCCAGCTCGTCGAAGCCGGGCTGGTCACCGACTTCGCCGATCTCTTCACGCTCGAACGCGAGCAGCTGCTCGGCCTGGAGCGGATGGGCGAGACGAGCACCGACAACCTCCTGGCCGCCATCGAGACGGCGCGTACCCGTCCGCTCTCCCGGGTCTTCTGCGCCCTGGGCGTACGGGGCACGGGGCGTTCCATGTCGCGGCGGATAGCCCGCTACTTCGCCAGCATGGACCGGATCCGCGCCGCCGACGTCGACACCCTCCAGCAGGTCGACGGCATCGGCAAGGAGAAGGCCGCCGGGGTGGTCGCGGAGCTGGTCGAGCTCGCCCCGCTGATCGAGAAGCTGGTCGCCGCCCGGGTCACCATGGTGGAGCCCGGCGCGACGCCGCCGCCGGAGCCGGGCGAGGAGGGCGCGGACGCGGCTGCCGCCGTCGCGGACGGCGAGACGGCTGCCGAACGGCCGCTGGACGGAATGACCGTGGTCGTCACCGGGGCCATGACCGGGGCGCTGGAGAAGCTCTCCCGGAACCAGATGAACGAGCTGATCGAGCGGGCCGGCGGGAAGTCCTCGTCCAGCGTCTCCAAGCGCACCACGCTGCTCGTCGCCGGCGAGAAGGCCGGGTCGAAGCGCACCAAGGCGGAGGACCTCGGCGTGCGGATCGCGGCGCCGGACGAGTTCGCGGAACTGATCGCCGAGTTCCTGCCCTCGGAGGTGTGAGGGGCGGACCCGCGGCCGGCCGGCCCGCTGGGGGACCGGCGGCCGCGCCCAGCCCGTGGGTT